>NZ_JASHIT010000027.1:0-77709 GCF_030733595.1 Halomonas sp. MMSF_3323
TCCACTAAGCAATAGGTGGACACCTACCGTCATCGAAGTCGGAGCTCAACGGAAGGTGTGTTCACCGGCCGGATACGGACAGGAGAGACATACACCAAGCTCATTTTGAATAGGTTGTGCATGTAAGGATGCCTCACCCTCGAATGCACGCCGAAAGCCTACCCTGCAACTGAAAGCGGAAGGCTCTCCACTTCAAACTATAAAGCCATCCCTGCCAAGCACCTTAAATTGGCGAGGACTGTTGCCCAGCGCACAAGGATTAATCAGACTTTATAGTTCACATTGAAAGCACGCCTGTTTGACATCTGGCAGTATTCTTACAACCTGTTATCCAGTAGGGAACGCACTCTCAAATTTGAATAGGTGCCCATATAGCGCTTAGGAGGACGCAGAATGGACGCTGAAAACTACCCTGGCAGTTGGTGGGCAATTCTCCGCATAGCCTAAAGGGCTAATTCTTGCAGTGCTGACAGGTCTTTTACCTTGTGGTAATAAGGTGACAGCGTAATATCCTTTCGAGAAGTCTCAGAAAGGTCTTGAAACATTCTAAATTGCCGTTCAAGAGTGGCTTGGCATTTGGTAGCTGAAGGACGGTAAGCGTAAAGAGGGTTAACAAAAATCTTAAGCCATCCTACAGGGACACTCTTATCTGTCCTGCTGCTTTCTACCACCACCAAATGTTCCACCTGACGAAGTGAACGAAGAAGGTTCCCACCATCATTGATATGCAGCTTCTTCATCAATTCTGTCTTTTCCATGAAGACCACGTTCTCATATTCGATCAATGGAACAAGCTTCTTCATGAATTGCCAATGAGGCTTGGGGAACTTTCTGTAGGTATCGAACGTCTTTGCATGAAGCTTGTCGATGCCAATAATCTGATCAATGTTGTCTAGCAATTCACCGCTGTATGCTTTCTTTTTCATAATGTTTAAATTCCTCTGCAATGTCTGTTAATTCCCCACGTAGACACCGCAGAGGATGTCCCGTTATGCTGCTTCTAAAAATTCTTTCATCGCGTTGCGATCTTCAATGCCTTCCTTACGACTCCGCAGTACCCACTGTCGGTATTGATCAGGGTTTTCTTGAAGGTCATCTTCAATGTATTGTCCGTAGTTGTCATCGACATGGTTGTCTGGATCAATAAGCCAGTCAGTATGCTTGGCAAGATCACTAACACTAGGCTTAATCCAAGCATTCAAACATACACTGCGAGCCGTATTAACATTGCAGGAGGTATGTTTAGGACTGTAATGCTTAAAAGCAAGATCAGGATGAATGAGAACCTTAATATGCCCTCGTTTCATTCCTTCTTTCTCGGTGTACACTCGAATCGCCCAACCAGCAGTCTTAAGAGTACGCATCACGTTCTTTTCATTAACACCAAGAGTCTTTGCCAACCCTTTCTTAGTGTCGATAATGATGTTTCGGTACACCAGACCATCAATAAGCTTTATAAGAACCTTTGTCATCGGTGCTGTATAGGCTTTCTTCTTCTTATTAATGTCATGCTCGAAGCTATCATGTCCATAAGCTTGTTTTACACGAGAGAAAGTAACAATCTTTCTTTTATCTACACCTTCCATATATGCATCAAGCTGGTACTTAGAAGTAAAAAGCTCAGGAGCAATGGTTGTCCTACGATACTCTTTAACATCTTCTTCACTGATATACTCTTCAGCTTTGTACTCAACTGTCTCATACTCGACTTCTTCAAGAATCTCACCAGTCCTGAAGTCAACACGATCCAGCAATTTATCTTTGGTCAAATCCCAATCAGTATCAACACGGATCATGGAATCATCATTTTCAAAAGTATCGTAAGTCATCATTGTAATCTCTCCTGTATTAAGTGTTTGGCATAGCTATCCCCCACCGTGATGGCTAGTCACAGTGTTCAAAGATTTCGCTGCTTAAGAGTTGTCTTGCTAAAGTGTTCAGAAGAATTTCTAGTAGGGTCCGTTCTAAGGGAAACTGAACACCTATCGAGATACAGAGTCTAGACACGAAGATTCCCAGCATTCTCCTTTAAGGAGGCTGGTTCAAAGGTATCTATAGGCTGTATCTATCAGGGTACTACTAATTGATTAGAAATTAATTGAAAAAAGTTTCAATTTTGACACCAGAAAAGCACGAATAGGCTGTTTTGGAATTTTTCTAATTCATCTAAGTGCTTGATATTGCTGGATTGAGGTAAGAATTTAATTTCTTATCCTTCTAATATCAATATAGCGGAATTATTCTCATTTGTCAACCCCTCTCAAATGGGTGACATAAACATTTCTCCCACAACTCTAAATTAACACGGGTTCCAAGTCTGTCAAGAGGCTATCTTTCTTAGACCTTGGTAGGAGGTATCAGGAGTTGTGATCAGTACAGACCTTTTCATGGGACGTCTATTAGTGACTCACTTTTAGTAAAAATGATTACTTAATCGCTCTGTAACCCGCATGGTTGAGCCATTCTTAAAAAATCCTATACTTATAGATAAAAGTTCTTTTTAGGGATTTGGTAAGGGTCTGTTGAAGTGCTTGGCGAAAGCCAGATATTCAACACGAGATACCAGGGACTAGAGAGGACACTAGAAGACAGAGGGGATAAAGGATGAAACCAATCCCCGACCTTTAGAAAGTCCCTCTTAGGATTCCTTAGAAGACACCTACAGTACCGTGTTAAACCTTGTCTACCGACAGTGTACTTAACAGACATTGTAGATACCTTAGAAGGTGAACACGGTTGTATGCCATCAACCATCGTGTTCCATTAGAAGAATCCTTCTAAGACTTTATACTCCTTGGTGTGTCCTGTCGGAGACATTACTTCAACATTCCTTACCAGTAACCTATAAAATCATTTCTAGGCAATTCTATACCCTATTTCTGTTGCTATCTTTAAGAGGCATAATTTACCGTCTCAGAATAGATCGTCGTTTTTAAGGTATAAATTCCCCGCATTTTACCGTATATACTTCCAAATCACTCTATTACCTACAGTGTTAGGATTCCTGACGGGTATAAAATACCTTGTATAGCTCTAAAACTCTCTGTAAGGCTCTCTAAGCGTTTCTATACTTAACATGGGTGATTTATCATGTTGGGATATATCGTTGCTTAGAAAGCCTTATAGGAGCTTGTAGGGTTATATTAAGCCCCTATCCTGTAGTGAAGGTATCTTATTAACTACCTCTACCAGACTTCTAGGATCATTCAAACGCTTACCATATACATCATAGGTGATGGAATTAGTAGAATGCCCTAACAGGGCTGCTGCAAGGGATACATCTACACCTTCTGTCTTGAGACAATGGCTTACTGTATGTCTGAAGCTATGAAATGTCTTATTGGGACCAATATCAAGGCTTCTAAGAAGCTTACCAAACCACTGTGACAACTGTGCGGAGAATGAATTACTCTTGGTTATTCTCAACATAGGGAATACCCTTTCATCCTTGACAGAAGAAACATAATCCATGAATCCAGTGTTAATCAGTTCTTGGTGTATTGGTACTAACCTTTCTGAATAACCATTCTTCAGTCTCTGGTAAGGCTTATCTTCTCTGAAGTGAATACACCATACATCATTGACCTTGTAAATATCATCTTTGCTTAACATACATGCTTCATTGATTCTACAGCCTGTATAGTAAGCAATGTAAGGAACCCAATATCTATCTGGTCTAATGTTAGGTGCTGTCTCCAGTGTTAGGAAGATCCTCTTAAGGTCTTCTCTGGTGAATACATCACGGTAAGATGATGCTTGTTGCTTACGCTTTATCTTGATGCCTCTAAAGACATTGCTATCAACATACCCTTCCCTTTCACACCAACTGAAGAATGAAATGATATTAGAACAGTAATTGTTAAAGGTGGTGACAGATATGGTCTGATCAGGATACCCCTTCTTAGGAAGCTTCAAAGCTTTATCTCTGAAGGTTCGTACATCATTCTTGGTGTAACGATCTACCTGTTTATCTCGTGTAAGGGTAATGAGGAGCTTAACAGCGTACTGAGTCTTATATATGGTGCTGGGGAGGACTTCAGACAGGGATTGATGATGTTCATGCTTTGCTAGGAGGGTAGACAAGAGAAGTCTCTTATCCGTCTTGGTGGGCTTCTTAGGAGGGCGTACAGAAGAACCCTCCCCAAGCATCGAGAGGGCTTGTAGAAACGCTTCAGGCTGCCTTCTGAGGGCTTCCCTTTTGAGTTTGGTCCCTAATGACCTGCGCAGTTCCCTCTTTCCGTAGAGGCTTCTCTGGCTGTCATTAAGAACCATTCTCAGATAGAACGTACCATGTCGATCTCTTACTAGGTAGGCCATTCTGTATCACCTTTATGGATTACAAGGGTTTACAGAACCGGCTTTCCATTTCTAATCAACAGTTTACAGACATGCCGTCAATTACATCTCGTCCTTGCGCGAGCTCTTGAATATCTCGCACAGCATCTTGCCCTGCATCGTCGTCATGTCGGTCTCATCGGGCGCCACCTGGGCTGCCCTGTCGGTCTGGTGGGCGTCCTTTCGATTCATCGAACGCCTCGTCGTTGCTGTTAGTGTTTCGTCAGCCTGGTCGAGTCCTTCTTTCTAGCCGGCTTGGGCCAACTCCCCCAGGGCTCCTTCAAGGCGCTCATTAAGTCGTTCGCCACGCCAGCCACTGGGCAGCGGCAGCGGCTGGTTGCGCAGGCTGGCGGTGACCAGGGCTTCCAGCTCACGCCGGCGCAGCAGCACCTCGGGGGCGACGCCCAGCGACTCGGCGTCGAGATTGACCACCTTCTTGAGCGCCTTCATGCGCGCCTTGAACGGCGGCAAGGTTGGTGCCAGTGGCGCAGGTGCGAGCTCCGAGACCTCTCGGTGGGCGGCCTGCTTGACCATCGCCAAGAGGGTGTCGCCCTCTCGCTTGATCAGGGTCGGCTTGACGCCCTCCACCGCCGCCAGGTCATGACGGTTGGCCGGCATCTTCTCGGCGATGGCGTAGAGCACACGATCCTGAATCACCCAGTTGCGCGGCAGGTCCCTGGCCCGGGCCTCGCCCTCGCGCCAGGTGGTCATCAGGCGGTAGGCCTCGACCTGACGCGGGGCCAGCCGCCATAGCTGACGCTGGCGCAGGTACCACTGGCCGTCGCTTTCGCTGGAGCGCTGCGACTGGGCCACCAGGTCGGTACAGTCCTCCAGCACCCACTCGAGTCGACCGTGGCGCTCCAGCGACTCACGCTGGTGCTGCCACACCATCAGCAGGTAGACCACGTCCAGCGCCGCGTAGCTCAGCTGGGAATCGCTCAGGGGGCGCTCCAGCCAGTTCGAACGGGTCTCTTCCTTGGGCAGCGTCTCGCCCACCCAGAACTCCACCAGCCGCTGGTAGCCCATGGCGGCGTCTTCGCCCAGGAGCCCCTGGGCCACCTGGGTGTCGACCAGCGGCGTCGGCGCGACCCCGGCCCAGTGGCCGAATACCTCGAGGTCCTCGCTGCTGGCGTGCAGGAGCTTCAAGGCGTCATTGGTCAGCAGTTGCCGGCAACGCTCGGTGCAGGCGACCTCCAGCGGGTCGATCAGATAGGTGGCGTCGCCACCGTAGATCTGGATCAGTGCGGGAACCGGGTGAAAGGTCTTCTCGCGAAAGAACTCCGTGTCCAGCGCCAGTACCGGTGCCTGGGACAGCGCCTGGCAGGCGTCGTCGAGAGCGTCGGCGCTATCGATCCATCGAATATCAGGGATTACAGGCATTCAAGCATCCATTTGAGGCAACAACGTTCGCCCGACTTATTCACTGTCGAAGGGCAGGCGACCGGAAAAGGCGCGGCTCAAGGTCCCGCCGTCGACGTACTCGAGCTCACCCCCCATGGGAACACCATAGGCCAGACGCGACAGACGTGCACCGTGGCGCTGGATCTGGGTGGCGATATAGTGGGCGGTGGCTTCGCCTTCCACGGTGGGATTGGTCGCCAGCACCACCTCCTCGATCAGACCTTCTTCCATCAGGGTCTCGAGCTGATCGAGACCGATGTCCTCGGGCCCGATACCGTCCAGCGGCGACAGGTGGCCGTGCAACACGAAGTAACGTCCCTGAAAGCCGCCGGCCTCCTCGATGGCCAGCATATCCGCCGGCGACTCGACCACACACAGCAGGCTGTCGTCCCGACGCGCGCTCTGACAAAGCCCGCACAGCGGCTCTTCGGTCAGGGTCCGGCAGCGCTGGCAGTAGCCTACCCTTTCGACCGCCTCACGCATCACCTCGGCCAGACGCTGGCCGCCTTCACGCTGGCGCTCCAGCAGGTGCATGGCCATGCGCTGGGCGGTCTTGGGCCCGACGCCCGGCAGCACGCGCAGTGCGTCCATCAATTGCTCGACCAGGGGAGAAAAACTCATGGGCAAACTCGTCCAGCGCCGGGCAAACACTGCGTCCGGCGGATACACTCTCGCCCAGGCCAGTCGCTGGCCCGGGTCGCTTCAGGGTCGGCTCAGAACGGCATCTTGAAGCCGGGCGGCAGGTTGAGGCCCGAGGTCACCTCTTCCATCTTGGCCTTGGAGCTGGTCTCGACCTTGCGCACGGCGTCGTTGACCGCAGCGGCCAGCAAGTCCTCGAGCAGTTCCTTGTCCTCTTCCATCACCGACGGGTCGATCTCGACCTTGCTGACGTCATGGCGGCCGTTCATGGTCACCTTGACCATGCCGGCGCCGGCTTCACCCAGCACCTCGGCCTTGGCGATTTCTTCCTGGACCCGCTGCATCTTGTCCTGCATTTCCTGGGCCTGCTTCATCAGGTTACCCATTCCACCTTTCATCATGGTCCGATCCTCTCGTTTTAAACTGTCAGGCGCAGACGCTCAGCGTCTGGCCTTGCGGGTCTCGCCGGCGGGGGTCACGGTGGACTCCACCAGCCTGGCGCCGAATGTCTGCTGCAATTGTTGAATATGGGGATCACGCTTCAAGGCCTCAACCGCTTCGGCGTGGCGTTCCGCTGCCAGGCGTTCGGCCATCTGCCGCGGAGTCTCGACGCTGGTGTCGAGCTGACGCACCTCGATCTCGAGTCGACGGGGATACCCCAGGGCCTCGAGCGCATCGCGAATCCGGTTCTGGTGAACCTCGGCGTTCATCGCCGATTGCGACGGGTCCAGATGCAGATGTAGCCGTTCACCGTCGTCGGCGGCCACCACGCAGTGGGCGGCAAGGTTACGGGTCAGGCCCGACACGCCAAGATCGTCGAAGTGGGCCAGCCAGGCGCTGTGAGTCAGCGCCCCTGTCGGCATCGCGGTAGTCTCGCCAGCGGCGGGCTCTGCGGCGTGCTGCTGGTGCTGGTGCTGGTGCTGGTGCTGGTGCTGCGGCGCCTCGTCGACCATCACCTCGGCCGCCCTCTCCTCGACCTCGGCGTCGGGCTCAAGGCTTGGCTCTGCGCTTGGCCCAAAGCTTGGCTCGGGGCTGGGCTCTTCGCTACTCGCTTCGCCCCCGGCGACCGCAGGCGTTTCGGCCAGGTGCGGTTCAGTCGGGAGCGGTTCGGTCGGGAGCGGTTGGTCCTGAGTAGACGCCATCGCTTGCCCGGCCTGGGCCTCGGCGGACGGCGTCTCGGCCGGGCCGACCGGCTCGTTCGAGACGGTCGGTGCCGGCTCGCTGGCAACGGCGGTGGGCGCCTCAGCGCCCGGCGTAGGGTCCTCGGGAGCACCGCCCTCCCAGGGCGGCGGCACGTCACTGGCGTGGTTGTTCGCACGATAGTCGGCTTCGCCGCCACTATCATCGCGACTGTCTGGCGCTTCACCCGGCATGGGCGCTGGCCCATCGACGGGCGCCGGCGCGGCATCGACACTGGCCTCGACCGGCGCCGCCGTCTGCGCCTGGGTCTCGGACGAGGATGGCGCACCAGGCTCGGGCTGTGGTTCAGGCTGCGGTGCGGGCTGAACGTGAGGTTGAGGCTGAGCTTGGTTCTGAGCTTGTTTCTGGGCTGGGGTCTGAGCTTGTGTCTGAACTTCGGGCTGCGGTTCGCTCCGAGAGTCAGGCAGCGCGGCAGACGGTGAACCCGCCTGCGGCGCTGCCTCGCCGCGCATCGGCAGCGGCGTCCGGGCGGGCCTGGGCACGCCCTGGGGACGAAACGCCAGCATCCGCAGCAGGGTCATTTCCAGGGCGGTACGCAGGTCAGGGGCGTGGGCCATGTCGGCACGTCCCTGTACCCCGATCTGATAGTAGAGCTGCACGTCCTCGGCGGCGAAGCGCCCGGCCAGTTCAAGCAGCGCCTGACGGTCGCCGTGACCGTTGTCCAGCGCCGACGGCACCATCTGACCGATCGCCAGGCGGTGCAGCACCGCCGTCAGATCGTCGAGCACCGCACCGAAGTCCGGACCCTGCTCGGCCAGGCTCGCCACCTCCTGGAGCAGCCGCGCGGCGTCCACCTCGGCCAGCGCCTCGATCAGCGCCAGCACGTGGCGATGGTCGAGGGTACCGAGCATGGCGGCGACGTCGGCGTGGCGGACCTCACCCTGGCCGAAGGCGATCGACTGGTCGGTCAGACTCATGGCATCGCGCATGGAGCCGGCGGCGGCCTTGCCCAGCAGCCACAGTGCAGACTCCTCGAAGGGTACCTGCTCGGCTTCCAGCACCTTGGACAGGTGGCCGACGATACGCTCCGGCGGCATATGCTTGAGGGTAAACTGCAGGCAGCGCGACAGCACCGTGGGCGGCAGCTTCTGCGGATCGGTGGTCGCCAGCAGGAACTTCACATGGGGCGGCGGCTCTTCCAGGGTCTTCAGCAGCGCATTGAAACTGCTGGTGGAGAGCATGTGCACCTCATCGATGAGGTACACCTTGTAGCGACCCTGGGTCGGCGCGTACTGAACATTGTCGAGCAGCTCGCGGGTGTCCTCGACCTTGGTCCGGGAGGCGGCGTCGACCTCGATCAGGTCGACGAAGCGGCCCTGGTCGATGGACTGACAGCTATCGCAACGGCCACAGGGGGTCGAGGTCACGCCGTCGTCACCTTCCCCCTTGTCGGTGCAATTGAGGCACTTGGCCAGGATACGCGCCAGGGTCGTCTTGCCGACACCTCGGGTCCCGGTGAACAGGTAGGCATGGTGCAGGCGGCCCTGGTCCAGGGCATTGACCAACGCCCGCTGGACATGCTCCTGCCCCACCAGTTCATGGAAGGTGCGAGGCCGCCATTTGCGGGCCAGTACCTGATAGCTCATTGAACGTTCTTTCCTGCGGCTGGGCTTTGGGCCAGGCGACCCGCTGAGACAACGCGGCGGGAGCGAGGCGGCGTGGCGGTCACGCGACGGTGTTTCCCGCCCGATGGTCGTGGCATTCTACCGGGTGGGGCCTTGGGCGCAAAGGCCAAGGGGGGTTCACGCCGTTGAAGCGGCACCTTACACCTGTGCGCCCGTCTGGCGTTGCTCGCATCCGCCACTGGTGAGAGGTACCCGCAGCCAACCGACGGTAGCGTCCCGCCTTCCATTGCCACAGGACCCTTCATGTCTGACTCCGCGCCCACCTCCTCCGAGACGCCCCCCACCGCGAATCGACGGCTATCGCCCTCACGGCGACTGAAGGTGCTGCTGACGCTGGCCATCGTCGCGGTGATGGCACTGTCCTGGCTCGATGTGCTCGACCGTGCGACCCAGCGCCAGGTAGAGGGCGCCACTACCCAGGCGCTGCTCGCCTTCGCTGCCGCCCGGGGGCTCAATGCGGGCATCTCGGTGCTGCAGTCCACCGAGATGGGCGTTGGCGTGTCGACCCATCCCTTCGAGGCGCTGGACCCCTTCAACGACCTGGTGGAGGACTACGCCAGCGTGATGAAGCTGGCCATCGGCTCACTGATCGGCCAGACCCTGCTGCTGGAAATCACCGGCTCGCTGATGTTCAAGATCGCCCTGAGCCTGGCCGGTGCCTTGCTGATCCTGTGCCTGTGGCGAGACTGGCGGCTGACGCCACTGGCGTGGAAGGCCTTCGCACTGATCGGACTCGGCCGGTTTCTGCTGCTGCTGACACTGGTGGCCAGCACCCTGGTGGATCAGGCGTTTCTCGATGAGCGCACCAGCGCCAGCATGGCCGAGGTCCAGGGCCTGTCCGAAGAGGTCCAGGCCACCGGCCTGGCCGAGGCCGGCGATGCCTTGACGCCACAGCAGCGCGAGCGGCTTGAGGCCGAGATGGCCGATACCGACCAGCGACGCCAGCAACTGCGCGAATCGCTGATCGAGACCAATCGACAGATCGGCAAGGCCGAGGACGCGGTGGAACAGAGTCGCGGTCGGCTGTCGCTGTTGACCGCCCGGCTGAGTCTGACCGAGCGCCTCAACCCCTTCCACGACAACCCCGAGATCGAGCGCCTCGAACAGCAGCTTGGCCAACGGCGACAGCGCCTGGCCGGGCTCACCGACGAGCGCGAGGGCCAGCTCGCCGAGCTCGCCGCAGTGGACCGCGAACGCGATACCCTGCGCCGCCGCCTGGCGGGCGAGGACCCGGACGAAGGTCTGTTCGACGGCCTGGCCGAGCGCATCGGAGCCCTCACCGACGGCCTCAGCATCAGCGCCATTCAGAGCCGGATCGAATCCGGCACCAACGCCATCCTCCAGTTGATGGCGCTGTTTGTGATGCGCACCCTAGTGATTCCGCTGCTGTTTCTGTGGCTTGGGCTGAAGCTGTTCAAGGGGCTGTATTCGCGGCCCGGGGCATCGCTTCGCCTACCACCACCCGCACCGGAGCGGGTGATCCATCCGCCGCCCCAGGCAGACGTCGAGTCGCGAGACTGAACGCCGCCCCCTGGAAGCCTAGGCGCCCTGGAAGCCCTGAAGCACCTTGGCCACATTGACGCCGATCTCTTCCACCGCGTAGCCGCCCTCCATCAGGATGACGGTGGGTAGGCCCAGGCTTGCCAGGCGCCGCCCCATGTCGAGGAAGTCATCGCTCTTGAGGCGGAAGCTCGAGATGGGGTCGCCTTCGAAGGTATCGACACCCAGCGACACCACCAGAAGGCTTGCCTGCTTGTCGCTGATCTCGGCCAGGGCAAGCTCCAGGCGCTCGCGCCAGGTGGCATAGTCGGTACCCGGCGGCAACGGATAGTTGACGTTGTAGCCAAGCCCCGGCCCCTCGCCCTTCTCGTCGGCGTGGCCGAGATAGTAGGGAAAGCACTGGTCCGGGTCGCCGTGGATCGACTGGGTCAGGACATCGTCACGGCCATAGAAGACCTGCTGGGTGCCGTTGCCGTGGTGGAAGTCGACGTCGAGGATCGCCACCCGAGCGTGACCATCGTCGAGCGCACGCTGGGCCACGATGGCCGCATTGTTGAAAAAGCAGTAGCCGCCGAACTGATCACTGGCGGCGTGATGACCCGGCGGGCGGCACAGGCCAAAGCTCGGCTGGCCGCTGGAAGCGGTGTGCTCGTAGGCCGACAGCGCCACGTCCTTGCTGGCCATCGCCGCCTCGAAGGTACCGGGGGAAATCGAGGTGTCGCCACCGAGCGCATAGTAACCAAGCTTGCCACCGACATGGCCGGGAATACGATCCTCGCGCATGGTACGCGTCGGCCAGATGGTAGGGATGGCCTCGCCGCCGTGACCGGCTGCCTGCCATTC
The DNA here is from genome assembly GCF_030733595.1 of Halomonas sp. MMSF_3323. Classification (NCBI taxonomy): domain Bacteria; kingdom Pseudomonadati; phylum Pseudomonadota; class Gammaproteobacteria; order Oceanospirillales; family Halomonadaceae; genus Halomonas; species Halomonas sp. MMSF_3323. Next base: position 11,544 of record NZ_JASHIT010000027.1, read on the forward strand.
ATCCCAGCAGGTCGAGAGAAACTCGACGTAGGCTGCATCATGCACCGCCAGCACCGGCGCCAGGCCGTGCTCCCTCGGTGCGGCGACCGGTCCGACACCGCTGTCACGGAGCTGTGCGAGCACCAGGTCGACCCGCTCGGGGCACTCGAAGGGGGTCATCAGCTGGCCATCGTGGAGTTCGGTCCTGGCACGACGCAGCTTGGTCGCTTCACTGTGGTACACCTGCATGCTTGCATTATTCCTTTTGTTGACCGGCGACGGGGTGACCGACAACGCCTTCAGCGCAAATCGGGCGTACGCATTGTGCCGCCAGGCCCGTCAACAAGGGAAGCCCGGCGACCGGCGCCGGGCTTCATCATCAAGAGGCTTTTCTGTCAGGGCTCTTGTCAGGGCTTGCTTGTCCGAGGGCTTCTCAAGCAGTCGTGCGTGGCCCTAGCCTAGCCCTGCCCCTCCAGCTGGCGTTCCAGTTCGCGACGCACGTTCTCGTCCAGCGACAGCGCGGTGCCCAGCTCGTCCAGCCAGGCACGCTCCATGGCATTCTGGTCGTCGATCACGGCGGCGCTTGCCAGGTACATCTCCCGCGCCGCCTGGGGCGAGTCGGCCTGACTGGCAAGGGCATGGGCGTCCAGCGGCGCCTGGAGCTGACGCTCGACCCAGGCATGCAACTCATCATCGGCCCCGAGCTGCTGAATCTGCTCGCTGATCAGGGCGCGCTCCTGGGCGTCGATGTGGCCGTCGGCCCGGGCCGCCATGATCACCGCCTGCAATACCTCCAGGCTACGCCGTTCCTGGGCCTCGCCGCCGAGCTCCTCCAGCGGAGCTCCTTCACCGGATTGAGCCCCCTGAGACGCGGGGGTGGCCTCATCACCGCCACGGGACTTCTGCCAGGCCTTCCAGGCCAGCATGCCGACGCCGGCGATGGCGCCATACTTGATCGCCTTGCCGCCCATGCTGCGGCCGCGCTTGGATCCCATCAGCATGCCCAGCGCGCCGCCCCCGAGCAGGCTCTTCATGTCCATGCCGCCGCCACCGCTGGACGACGACGATCCCCCGGAAAGCTGGGACGAGACGCTGTTGATCAGCCCCTGCACGTCGAAGCCGCCCTTGCCGGAAGACGAACCGCCGGAAGACGAACCGCCGGCCTGTTTCATCAGTTGGTCGAGCAGGTACTTGGCATTCATATCGCACTCCTCCTTGGTCGATGGTCATTGGAAAGCTCGACGACGGCGAGGTTCCCTGGATACGAGCCGCCGTCTCGATTCAACCGCGGACAAGGGCCCATGGCGTCACCATAGACACTGGCACTAGCCTTGGCATCCTGATTTATCCTCGCGGATCGAGCCCTCCTGAACGCAAGAACCCGCCAAGCGAACTTGGCGGGTCCTGGTTCAGCGGCGCACCCCGCTGTCGGCTCAAATGTCGGCCCGGGGTCAGCGTGCCATCTTCACCATCTGGCGGTTGACGAACTCATCCATGCCATCCTTGCCAAGCTCGCGGCCGAAGCCGGAGCGCTTGACGCCACCGAAGGGCAGCTCGGCTTCACTGCCGGGCGGCTCGTTGATGTGGACCATGCCCACCTCGAGACGATTAGCCAGCTCGAGCGCTCCCTCCGGGTTGGAGGTCTGGATCACCGCGCCCAGGCCATAGGGCGTGTCGTTGGCCAGGTCGATCGCGTCCTCCAGATCGGCGGCACGGTAGACCACGGCCACCGGTCCGAACAGCTCCTCCTGGAAGATCCGCATGTCGCGGGTCACGCCGGTCAGCAGGGTCGGGGCGTACCAGGCGCCAGCGCGATCCAGGCGCTTGCCGCCGGTGACCAGGGTCGCGCCCTGGCGGATCGCGTCCTGGACCTGAGCATCCAGGTTGGTCAGCGCCTGCTCCGAGGACATCGGTCCCATCACGGTATCGTCCGCCATGGGATCACCGACCTTGATCTGCTCCACCGCCTCGCGGAAGGCCGCCAGGAAGTCATCGTAGACGGCGTCGTCGACGATGATCCGCTTGGCCGCGTTGCAGGCCTGACCGCAGTTGCCGAAACGTCCCTGCACCGCCTGCTTGACGGCCTGCTCCAGATCGGCGTCGGGCAGCACCAGGAAGGGATCGGAGCCACCCAGCTCCAGCACCACCTTCTTGAGCTGGCGACCGGCCTGCTCGGCCACCGCCGCGCCGGCACGCTCTGAACCGGTCAGCGACACGCCCTGCACCCGCGGGTCGGCGATCAGCTCGCCCACCTGCTCGTTGCTGGCGTAGAGGTTGGTGTAAAGCCCCTTGGGCGCCCCCGCCTCGGTGAAGATGTCCTCGATGGCCTTGGCCGACTCCGGACACTGGGGAGCGTGCTTGAGCAGGATGGTGTTGCCGTTGAGCACGTTGGGGCCAGCAAAGCGCGCCACCTGATAGTAGGGGAAGTTCCACGGCATGATGCCCAGCAGCACCCCGAGTCCCTGCTTGCGCACCTCGGCCTTGGCGCCGCCGGTGACGATGGGCTCCGGCTCCAGCCAGGCCGGGCCGTTGTCGGCGTAGTAGCGGTAAATGTCCACCACCACCGACATTTCGCCCAGGGCCTGGGACTTCGGCTTGCCCATCTCGCGCACGATGATATCGGCGAGCTGGTCACGACGCTGTTCGTGCAGGTCGGCGACCCGGTGCAGCAGCGCCGCACGTTCGGCGGGGGTAACGTCACGCCAGGCCAGATACGCCTGGTGCGCCGACTCCACGGCCTTCAGAATCTCGCCGTCGCTGGCGTCGGGGTAGGTGGCTTCGACCTCTCCGGTCGCCGGGTTGGTAACCTTGTAGTGGCTCATGGCTGTCTCTCCTTGCGGCATGGCTGTGCGACCAGCCTTCGCATGGCGAAGGCTCTCGGCAGATTCAGGGGCTAAACAGCATAGCGCCGGCCCGCCATGGTGGACAGGAGGATTCGACCAGAGTTCGGCGTGGCTGCCGAACAAATTTCTCCCCCAGGCCTGTCGACGCTTCAGTGATCCCCGTCACCACGCGCCGTTGCAAACTCCTCGGTGTCGATATCCGCCTGCTGGGCCTCGCTGTAACGCGCACCGACCACCTGGTCCGCCGTCATCATGGCGTTGATCAGCGCAAGCGTGCCGGCATCCAGCGTCAGCGCCTCGGCAGCCAGGTTCTCTTCCTGGTGGGTGGCTGTACGTGATCCGGGGATCGGTATCACGTCCGCCCCCTGCCCTCTCAGCCAGGCCAGCGCCAACTGGGCGGGGGTGCACTCGCGCTGGCGCGCCAGCGCCTCGAACTCGGCCAGCAGGGCAAGATTGCGCGGGTAGTTGTCGGCACTAAAGCGCGGCATGCCTCGGCGCATGTCGGCTTCCTCGAGCCTGGCGGGGTCACGCAGGGTACCGGTCAGAAAGGCGCGGCCCAGCGGGCTGAACGCCACCAGCACGGTATTCGACTCACGGCAGGCGTCGAGTAACGCGATCTCGGGGTTGCGCGTCCACACCGAGTATTCCGACTGCACCGCCGCGATGGGATGCTCCTGCCGGGCCTGCCTGAGCGTCGCCGCCGACACCTCGGACAGCCCGACCCCACCGATCTTCCCTTCCTGCTCGAGTCGTCCCAGTTCTCCCACGCTCTCCTCGATCGGCACCTGACGATCCCGTCGATGCAGGTAGTAGAGATCCAGATGATCGGTCTTCAGTCGCGAAAGGCTCTGCTCGCATTGGCGGCGCAGCGTCTCAGGCCGCCCGTCGATGCGCTTGGCACCGATCTCCGGGTCGAAGGCCATGCCACACTTGCTGGCCAGGAAGACCTCTTCACGGCGACCGGCAAGCGCTTGCCCCACGACTCGCTCATTGGCCGTCTTGCCGTAGAGGGTGGCGGTATCGAAGTGGCGGTAGCCCACCTCGAAAGCGTGCTGCACCACCCTGACCGCCTCGGCTTCCGGCAACGGACTGCCATAGGCGTGGGACACGTTCATGCAGCCAAGGCCGATGGCTGGCGCCCGCAACCGCTCGAGCCGACGAAGGACGTCTGACATGCAATCTCCCGATCATGTTGATAAAAAACTGACAACCCACATCGAAACGACGGGATTTCCCCTTCTAAGCGTCATCGACAGCCACTACTATCGTATTAGCCTGATTCAGCATACCTGTTTAAGGCTACACCAGTATGCCCGCGAGACGGCCATCGCTTCTGGTAACCCGGAAGCGATTCCCAGCACATAACGATAACCCCTAAAAAGGATAGACAACGCAGTGGACAACCTATCGATTGGCGTGGACATCGCCACCAGCCTGGCGATCCTCGGTGCCTTCGTGTCCTGGACGCTGGACAATCACCGTCAGCGGCGCATGGCTCGCGAGGTCGGCATCAATGACCAGGCCCGCGCCATCGCCGTGACCAAGGTCCAGGAAACCACCATACAGCTGTCAAAAGACTTCAACAGCATGATCACCAACGCCGGCAAGATCGAACGACGCCTCAACCGGCTGTGGAAACAGGATGGTGTGGATGCGGTTCAGCGGCATATCGAGCAGAACGACGACTACCTGGAAGAGGTCGGCGAATACCTGCAGGCGTTCAAGGACGAGGTCTCGCGCTACTACGAGAGCTGCCACGTCCACAAGTACCTGCTGTTCCCGGTCCTCGGCAGCCTGCCCGAAGGCGACGGCATGGTCGCCAGCATCAAGAGCGACTTCGACGATATCGCCCGCTGCCATGACGAGATCAACTCAGGCTACGCCCACCTGCTGCGTGAACTGGAAGGCGCGGTCAAGATTGCCGACCGGCTCGCCAAGGTCGACGAGCAGGATCCCGAGCACGCCGCCCTGAAAAAGAAGCTGGTCAACGCCGTCAGCAGCATCGCCTACGACCCCGACTACAAGGAGTTCATCCACTACTTCATCCCCGACGGCCAGGAAGAAGCCTTCTACCGTGAGTACGACAACCGGGAGATCCAGGACCAGGAGCTGAGCGGCGTGGTCATCGGTAACCTTTACGGCACCCTGATCAAACGCCCTGCCCGCGCCCAGGCCATGTGCCTGCTGCTGGCCCGACAGTCGATCCAGCGCACCCGCACCGAATGCAAGGAGGTGCTGTGCTCACTGAGCGCCGTCGCCAGCGTGCTGCTGTCGCGCAACGAAGAATCCACCCTCTCGGCGGAAATCGCCAAACTCAAGTCCGATGACTACTTTGCCCTGGATCGCGAGATCCGCTAGGCAAGGCAGTATCCGCCTGGGCGAGGAAGAGCCGAGACGAGAAAGACAGGTAGGGGCGCCGAGCAAGGCGCTCCGCTGTGTAAACAGGAAGTTCCTGGTATCGCAGCGCAGGCGGCGCATCTGACGGACGACACACTGCTTGCCGCCGTTGCTGCGGCCAACCACCCTTGGATCCCGGTCTATCTTGCGATAGCCCCCTACTCCTCCGCTCCCAGGTCTGACATCCTCGCCCCCCAACAGAACCTTATTGCCTCATTCCCGCTCAGGCGAAGCGTCACGGTGCCTTCCATATCAGCCAATGAGACACTTGAGCCACGGGTGTTCGAGACCATGCTGGGCGAAGTATTGCAAAGGCAATCAAGCGCCGGCTGATACACGCCAAGGCGTCCCACACGATGATGAAATGAGCCATATCCAGGCCATGATACAGAGCAAGCGCAATGGTGAAGATTGAGTAGTCAGTCTTGGCGCGTGAAGACGCATCCTGGATTGTTGAATATATCTTCAGGGACAACCCCGAGGCGACGCCAAAACTCTTTCACCAGATCAAAGACAAGATAGATCACCTCCCCGACCACCCAAGACGGGAAGGGAACCAGGGACAGGCGAGATGGTCGCCACAGACAACTACGTTGACGTATAGGGTCACGACCTTGGAAGATCATGGTATGTTCGACTGTACTACTTGTGTGCAGTACTTGATGTTGCTGATTTTTCACTTGCCCAATGTCTTCTTGAGGGAGGGCATGTCCTCGATATCGTAGGTGAGTGCTGTCAATATATCAGTTGTTTCCTTGTCTTGTTACATCGGCACAATCAGTGATTGTTCTCACAGTAGAACCAGTGTTCGACTTCAGCTCTCTCACAGAAGGCGTAATGAACCTTAGTGTTTTCCTCAATCGCCTTCTCGACGTTATCTACTATTACCTCTTCAAGCAGGTCGCCTGAGTCATAGACGTAATACCTATAGTTTAGGAAAACATTAAAACTTCTGTTAATCGAGTATATTGATAAACACCTGCGTTCTGAGCAACTTAATGATGCACTGTTAATCCCAGCTTCACGTAATTTTCTGCGAATCAACTTGACCTTTTCACCATTAAGACCATTATTAGGTTTAGTGAAAAATGGCATGACCCGTATGTATCGGCCATCATAAATCTCTTCAAGTTCGCTTAATATTTCCTGCATCCTAACCAAGACGTCATCGGGGGGGTTGTCTTGGCCATAGATACGCCAACAGACTACTAACAAGCAGCAGTACGACACCCCCGATGACTCTCTTTCTCATTGTTTATATTCTCCGGCTTCTGGCTCATGCACAGTCGTGACGCACTTTTGAAGCCACCCTGATTGGATAAGGCGCTGAGGCTACTTGACCTTACCCAGCTTTGGTGGACACCAAAGCTGGGTAAGATCAGCTATTTGGGTGTGATACCTGATCTTATGGATCTTCCACTTGCTCAATACCTTCTTGAGCGAGAGCATGTCCTCGATGTCGTAGGTGAGTGCTGTCAATATATTAGGTGTTTCCTTGTCTTGTTACATCCCTACAATCAATGATTGTTCTCACAGTAGAACCAGTGTTCGACTTCGGTTATCTCGCAGAAGCCGTAAATAATTTCGGTGTTCTCTTCTATTGCCTTCTCAACGCTCTCTACCATTACTTCTTCAATCAGGTACAGCAGGTCATCGGGAACATATTTATAATACTTTGAGTTCCCAAAACCAACAAATCCATTGCCAACATAATGGACTGATAGGCAACTACTCCTATAGCAACTTAATGATACGCGAGCAAGCCACGATCTCCGCATTTCTCTTTGAATCCACTTCACTCTTTCGCTATCAAGACCATCGGGTTCTGCAGTATATGGCCATATAAAAATTGTCTCACCTTCATACATCTCCTCAAGCTTACCAAGTATCCCCTGCATCCTGTCCAAGACGTCATCGGGAGGTTGTCTTGGCCATAGATGCACTAACAGGCTACTAACAAGCAGTAATGCAACACCCCCGATGACTCTCTTCTTCATTGTTTATATTCTCCGGCTTCTGGCTAATGCACAGTCGTGACGTACTTTTGAACCCACCCTGGTTGGACAAGGCGCTGAGGCTACTTGATCTTACCCAGCATTGGTGGATACCAATGCTGGGTAAGATCAACTCTTTGGGTGTAATACTTGACTTTATGGCTCTGCCACTTGCTCAATGTCTTCTTGAAGGAGGGCATGTCCTCGATGTCGTAGGTGAGTGCTGTCAATATATCAGTTGCTTCCTTGTCTTGTTACATCCCTACAATCAATGATTGTTCTCACAGTAGAACCAGTGTTCGACTTGGGTTCTCTCGCAGAAGGCGTAATGAACCTCAGTGTTTTCCTCTATCGCCTTCTCCACGCTATCCACTATTATTTCTTCGGTCATGCTATCAGAATCATATTTGTAATAAATATAGTCACCAAAGATAATAAAACCCCTGTCAATATCATAAACTGATAGGCAACTATGTTCAGAACAACTAAGTGATACGATACTTAACCCCGCCTCCCGCATTTCTCTCCGAATCCATTTAATCCTTTCACTATCAAGGCCATCAGGTTCCGCATTATACGACCGTATCAAGATCATCTCACCTTCATACATCTCTTCCAATTTAACCAGTATCCCTTCCATCTTAGCCAAGACGTCATCGGGGGGGGTGTCTTGGCCATAGATACACCAACAGGCTACTAACAAGCAGCAGTACGACACCCCCGACGACTCTCTTTTTCATTGTTTATATTCTCCGGCTTCTGGCTAATGCACAGTCGTGACGTACTTTTGAAGCCACCCTTATTGGGTAAGGCGCTGAGGTTACTTTCTGCATCACGATGTCAGCCGTGAGTGAGGAAGGTTCAGGATATTCATGGTATAGCTCGAACCCTAAACGTACTGAGAGGTTATCTGTCACATCGTCAAACTTACGCAGACTGAGCCACCAACCAGGAATCTCCGATCTATAAGTGACGTCCTGGTCATCATGCAGAGTGTCGGAGCCCACCTGCTCAAGTCCTGCACCTTCCAGCATCAGCCCTTCAGAAAAGCCACAGTACAGGCTGACGTAGCCGTAGTGGATATTCGCCCAGATATCGTAGTAGTACTCATATTCACCGTATTTGTGGTGCCATCGGTAGGAGGACTTACCGAGTGATGAGAAATCACCATCTTCATTATTGCTGATCCTGCTTTTATGATCCCAATCAGCCCTTTCCCTCACCATCAACGTCCACAGGGCAAGAGCGAATGCCCTACTAGGAACTTTTGGCATCAGGAAGTTACGGATATTCGCCAGCGAGGGATACTCGCCGCTCATGCCATTCAGCTCTTTGGTGAACCCTTCAACGAAAAGCACTCTGCTCTGCCCGTTCCAGATTGACATCATCCGGCCTGGCCGGGACACGGTATTTCGCTGAATCTCGTCTACGATGTACGCAGCCAGGTCCAGTGCTTGGTCAGGATGGTTACAGGGAGCCTCAGCCGGTTCCGTATTGGCGAAGGACTGCCTAATTCCAGCACCAGGATACTGTCTTGGTCGTGACACCGCTGTGTCGTAGTAGGCCTGTGCGGAAGGCTGACGATCATCCCCCAGTGCATGCACGCCATTCATGGAAGAGATCAGCGTTGCTCCGCAGGCAGTATGACAGCCATCAAAGGCAACAGATTTACCATTGACCGTGATGGTAGGGTGCCCCTCGACAATAGGGCAGACACCATGCCCCTTGACTGGACATGCGACCATATCACCAACAACAGCAACCTGCTTTCCGTGGACGATGTAATTCGCTTGACCGGAGACCACTCTTCCACCGTGCGAGCTGTAGTCTCCAACGAAAATTGCTCCATCCCCTGGATTGAACATATGCAGCGCTCCCTGCGCCATCGCTCAGACAAGGGATCATAGTACTGCCGGCAGCAACAACATGATGGCTGATTATATGCAGAACCAACCTGCAGAAACGTTCCTAAATTAAAGAAAAAGCGAACGCCACAATTACGCGGACACTTTGCATTTATTACCTTCGTCAAGTGCCTGCAGTTTATACCCGCCGGACGACGACGCGGCCCCTGGATATCCGACCAGGCGCTAGGCTCTAACTAGTCCCAGATGAGGCCTCATTTAATAGCCGGACAACACCTCCAGCGTCTTGAAGCTGACGCCTTCTCGTTGCTGATGCCGGCGGTAACTCTCGAGAAGCTCTGATAAGCCCGGATAGGCTGGCGCTGCTGGTCCTGCGCTGCGAATCGGTGTCGGCTTGGTCGTTGCCGCCAGAGGCACCACGCCACCACAAGCCTTGTCATCGCCCTCGTTGGCTGCGTGCTGGGTCAGCAGTTCATGGCTCTCCAGCAGTAGTGCAGCCGCCGCGACCATGGCTTCTCGCCGACAGCGAGTCCTTAGCGAACGGCGAATCTCGGTCTTGCCTACGGTTTGCCGCGCCCTTTCCGGCACAACAACGCGAAAGTACCAGATGCCGTGACGGGATCTGAACAGATAGGGAGCGCTGGGACGCCTGGCGCTGGAACGCTTGGAGGGTGTGCAGCTATTGCACGAAGGGAGGGTGTTGCGGGCCACGGGACGCACTGATCCAGGCATCTTTGTACCACTGGGGATCAATGAGGCAGAAGGTCCTGCAGGATCAAAGGCATGGCCTGAAATGGAGGCGGCCCCGACAGCCACATCCCGGCACACGCGTCCACCACTACCGTTGCTCCCTTCCGGGCCTGGCGGGGTTTGCGGTCTAGCGTTGCGGGAGGACCGACAGGGCCACCACAGCAAGGCGAGCTCGACAACAAGGAAATGTCGACTGCCTGAAAACGTCACCGGGCAAGGCCTGAAAAATCAGCCTCTTGCTCAGGACGCGGGCACTATACCAAGGTCATGCCCGGGCCACAAGGGCAAACCCAGTAGACTTTGCCTCAACAGTCATGCAGCGCTCGAAATGTGAGACTTCTACACTGAAGCTGTATGGTGGAAGCACCTTAACGCCTGGGAGCTCATACTCACCAGGCGTCACTTTTTGAGGATGACGACCACGAACAACCAGCACCATTACGCCCACCAACGCCCATTCCAAGGAGGCGCTGCATGAACAAGGATCCCAACAAAGGCTACATCGCACTACTCGGCTGGAGCCTGAACGCCATCGAGGCTGCCGAGAATTTCGACCGTCGCTACGTTGTGGTGGCCCCGGACTGGGCCGAGGACTACTGCAAGCAGCACGATATCCCCTACGTCTCCTGGAACTTTGAACGGCTCAACGACCGCTCGCTGGAAATCGCCGAGACCCTGCGCGACATGGGCGTGGACGTGTCCATTCCGCTGTTCGAGGAAACCGTGGAGTGGGCCGGTGCGATCAACTCAGTGCTACTCGACAACCCGCGCCTCTACGGCCAGTCGCTGCTGCTGCGTGACAAGGCCCTGATGAAGCGGCGTGCGCAGCTCGGCGGTATTCGTGTCGGCATCTTCGAGGAAGCCCACGACCACCAGGACGTCATCCGCTTCCTCAAGCGGGTCAACCAGACCCTGCTCAAGCTCGACGGTGACCCCAACGACCCGATCCACCTCAAGGCCTTCGACAAGGCTGGCTGCCTTGGCCACCGGGTGATCCGTACACCCGACGAGGTCGACACCATCCCGGAAGAGGAATTTCCGGTGCTGATGGAATCCCACCTGGATGGCTGGGAGTTCGCGGTGGAGGCCTGGATCCATGACGGCAAGATCGCCTTTCTCAACATCTCCGAGTACGTGACCCTGGGTTATTCGGTGTTCGTGCCGGCCTCGCCGGAGCTTGAGCGCTACCGCGAGCAGATCCGCGTGCAGATCGAGAAGCTGATCAAGGCCTTCGACATCGATTTCGGCCTGATCCACCCCGAGTACTTCGTCACCAGCGATGGCGAGATGTACTTCGGCGAAGTGGCCTATCGTCCGCCCGGCTTCAAGGTGTTCGAGCTGCTCGAGCGGGTCTATGGCTTCAACGCCTACCAGGCCAGCATGCTGGTGTTCGACCCCAAGACCACGCCCGAGGAAGTCGCCGAGTTCTTCCCGCGCGAAGTGGTCGACGCCAACGGCTTCGCCGGCTGTTTCGGGGTCTATCCGCGCCGCCGTGTGGTCAGCCGTCTGGAAATCCCGGAGTCGGTGGAAGACCACCCCTACTTCGAGTCACACGAGCTGACCGCGCCGCTGGAAGAGACCGTCACCAAGCGTACCGCCTTCGGTACCCACTGGGGCCTGGTCTACTTCAAGGGCGACGACGCCCATACCTTGCGCGACCTGTTGAAGGCACAGGAAGACGAGGACTACTACATCTAGGCCTGCCTGTTAAGCGCTGCCCCGTCGGGGCAGCGCCGCCGGATTGGCGACGCCGCGGCCCGAGCATGCGTATACTGGCGTCGTCCGCTCGACGTGACACGACTCGACCCCCTGATGTAGGGACTGCTGCCGGAACTCCTCCGGGAGCCAACTTCAGGACGACAAGGAGCCGGTGTGACCAACCCAGACACTCCATCCCCCGCGGATAACGACAAGCTTCGGGGCCTGCTGACCAAGCTGGACGACGCGATCGCCAGCCTTGGCGAGTCCCGGGAGTTCGCCAAACCGGCCAAGCTGCCTCGGGTCATCGATACCTGTCGCCGGGTGCTGATGCAGCCGGGAGGCTGCGCGGAAATCGAACAGCGCGCCGAAACCCTCGAACAGGCTGGCCTGTTTCTGGGATCGGACTGGGCCAGCCCGCATATTCTGATCCCCTCCCTGACCACCCAGTCGCTCAAGAGCGCCGACAGTTCGCTGGTTGTTATCGAGGCCTTGAGCGAGTTGCGTATGCTGGCAGTCGCCAAGGGACGCTATCGCCACCACCTCATTTCCGATGAGGGGGCCCACCACTACCTCACCCAGGTCATGGCGATCAATCTGCCGCTGCTGTTTTCCGCCCCGTCGGAGGCAGAGCGTGAGACCCAGGGCCGTCTGGCCGAGATTCCCCGCCAGCTGTTTCAGTACCTGGCCGAGCGCATCGGCTACGAACACGTCATCGACGAGCTGATCAGCGAGATCTGGCGGATCCTGCAGCAGCGCCCGATCCAGGTCGATCCGGTCAAGCAGATGATCACCCAGATCGCCCTGTGTCAGGCCAACCCCGAGATCGACCTGGGCGCCAGTGGCCAGGGCGCGGACCGCCTCGTCAGCTCGCTGTTCGGCCCGACCCAGGGCTGCCGTGAGGACCCCGGCATCGAGGTCTACCGCGAACGGCTAGCCAGCATGGACGCGAGAGGCCTGCAGTACGAAGCCAGCGGTTTTGCCAGGGCGATGCACGACACCGGCCTGGTGTCGCCCTATCACCCGGTGCTGCTGCGCCACCTGCTCGACTTTGGTGACAACCTGCTGTCCGAGGCGCTGGGGCTTTCGTCCACCGGCCGCGATTGCCTGCTGTGCTACTGCGATCTGGTCCACACCATGGTGCGCACCGCCATCTATCCAGAGACCGCCCAGGCCGTCTATGGGCTGGCACTGACCCTGGAACGTGGCATCCTTTACCAGCCACCGGTGGCGCCGGCACTGTGGCGGCAGCTTGGCCTCAAGCTATCCGACTGGTCCGAGGCGCGACTCCACGCCGCCTTCGGTGATGGCGTGTCCTACCGGGCCCGCCTGATGGAAGGAGTGCTGTGCATGCTGGGCCTTCCATTGGGGGTCGGCCAGGGCAACAATCCGACCTGCCAGTCGGCACGGGCGCTCTCCATGTGGGCATACAACGACCCGGACTATCTGTTGCAGATGGTAGCCTGGGCCGCCCGCGACGATGAGATCCTGATGCACTTCGAAGGCCAGCCGATCTCGTCTCAGGAGAGCATCTCCGGCGTCGCACAGACCCTGCCGCTGGACCTTGATCCAGTGTCGCTGCTGGTCGTGCCGCATCTGGACCGTATCTACGCCGAGATGGGGCGTCGCTGCCTGGGCCGTGAGGGAGACCCCCACCGCTGGGTCAACCCGGAATTCCATGGCTGGTGGGCAGGACGCGGGTTTCGTATCAATGTCGACGTGGCCACCGGCCAGCTCACCGACCTGGACACCTTCCTGCGCCATTTCTATGCGAGCTACCACCCCTACTACAACGGCAACCAGCCGCTGATCCACCCCCAACCCGCCGGCATCGCCGTCACCGACAGCGCCGGGCGCTTCATCGGCTGGCATGCCATCACCGTGTTGCGGGCCTCGCTGGATCCGTCGGGACAGATGCGCATCTACTTCTTCAACCCAAACAACGATAGCGGCCAGGACTGGGGCATGGGCGTGAAGGTCAGCACCTCCAGCCACGGCGAGCGCTTTGGCGAGGCCTCTCTGCCCTTCGAGCAGTTCGCCTCGCGTCTGTACATCTACCACTACGACCCACTGGAGCACGGCGAACTGGCCCAGGTCGACCAGCAGGAACTCGACCGCGTCGTCGCCATGATTCAGGAAAGCTGGGGCGCCGACCGCATCCCGGCAGGTGGCCTACAGGCCGACGAGGGCGTCTAAAACGCCACTGGCCCGGACTTGGCGGAAGAGTGCTTCCTTCCGCCAAGTCCGGGCCAGTGCCCTTCCTTCTACCTGTGTAAACCTTTTTGAATCGTCGTCCAGACACAACAGACACCGAACACACGGTGTCAGAGGACCTGCTACCCTCGCCGCCACCCGACTCGGCTTGCCGGGCCTGCCGGTGCATGAATGTCTGGATTCAAGGTCGTCTAGCTCATTAACGTCGCCATCATGCGCTTGCCACGTGCAATTCTCAGCTAGCCATTGCTGATGGGTCGCTTGCCAGTCGACCATACATCGCCGAGTCAGAGACAATGCCGTTGACTTCCCAACGCTGTCTCAACAAGCCTTCTCGGGAAAACCCGAGTCTCTCTAGCGCTTTTGCAGAGGACTGGTTGTCCGGGTCGATCTCTGCCTCAATTCGCCGTAGCCCCAATGAATTGAAACCATACTGAATCAATGCCTCGCCTGCCTCACCAATGTAACCCCTTCCCCAAGCAGAGCGACCCAACCCAAATCCGATCTCGGCACGCCTGGATTCCGTGTCATAGCTGAACAACATACATTTACCAGCCAGTTCACCCGTAGACTTCAGATATACGCCAAGTACGAGCGATGTTTGACGTCGCATCGAATCATTACTCGCATTGATGAAGTCAATGGCGTCTTGAATGGTTTCCCAAGGCGCAGTATTCCAATACCGCATAACCTCAGGATCAGAGAAAATTCCCAGCAGGCTTTCCGCGTCCTCAATTGCTATAGGCCTAAGTGCCAATCGTTCGGTTTCCACAACTGGAAAAAATAACTCTTTCGACATTCACCTCTCCACTTTTGCGTATAACGCTGAGCAAAGCGGCGCCACTTCAGTGGCAGCCAACGACCCCGTACTGATGCGATTCGTTATGCAGTGATCTGTTGCACAAAGCCGGACTCATCCCGAACTCCAACTCGGTTGCCATCAGGATCACTGATATTGATGGTTCTTCCCCATGCACTCTCGGTAATAGAAGCTTCGATGCCCCATGACCTAATTTCCCTCAGCGCATCTTCCAGGTCATCAACGTTGAACCGCAACTTGAAACTGCACTCTTTTGGCGACTTGATGCCCTTCTTCGCCTTGCCCCCCTGTTCAACCATCAGGTATCCGCTTCCATACTCGAAACAGGATAGTTTAAAGTCATCCTCATTTTTTTTCGAACAGTAGAGGAAGACCAAATAGGTCGCGATAAAAAGCAACGCAATCCGAATAGTTTTCGGAGTTCAGGATGATTCCGTAACGGGACACATTCGCGTACACAATTCCCCCTACTGCTTGACGTTTAGCGTACCGGCGAAATATGGAGCGCAGCGACAAAGCTTGCCCGCGTTCACGCGGTGGTTAGGCGAGTTTACTCCATATCGAAAAGATAACCGACATGTCGACCACAACATGGAAGGAATGGGAAGTGCTCAACCTTCTTGCGGCTTCAGCCACTTGTCACACCGCAACTAAGCCTCATTAAATGCGTGCTCGCAGCTCAAACACTTAAAATTATCAAGAATATTCTCGTCTACTGCCCTACCCGTCATCGCTCCAGCCGTGGCACCTACTGTACCTCCTGCCAAGGCACCAGCGATAGCTCCCGCCACTGTACCAATCGAGGCTCCCGCTGCCGCACCAAGAGGGCCAGCAATCAAGCCAACTGCCGCACCTGCCTTTCCTCCTGCAGCAGCGCCAGCAACGGCGGTTGCCGCCCCACCGGCTGCTCCACCCATCCCCCCGATGGTAGCCCCGGCTCGCTTTCCATAATTCCGCTTGTCAATCTTTAAAGATCCACACTTTGGACACTGCATTGTCACTCTCCTTCTGCATAACGCCCAGCGTAACCGGTTGGCTTTTCAGCGTCACCGGAAAAGCCAGTCCGCGTTGATGCTATGGTTAGGCTCTTATTCATGAAGCCATGGCGCATAACTCAGACCTACCAACACTCCCTCGGGGCTCATAAACCTTGCAACTGTCTGCCCCCAGGGTTCAGCCCGGGATTCATGAACGAACTCCTGCCCCCTTTCCTTCAATTCTTTCACTGCCGCTTCCACTGCAGCTGCGTCCGCCAACTCAAATTCAATTGTAGCTGTCGGCTCAAGAACATGGTCAGGCCATTCCTCCTGCCCAAAACAAGATTGGGCCGCCATAGCGAGGGGCCATACCCCGAAATGATTCGCTCCTGGGAATTTATCCATGAAACGATAATCGTCCATCTTTTCTAGCGGCAGACCTAGCGCATCCTCATACAAGGACGTACTTGCCGCAGGGTCTTTGGTAATTGATGCAAAGCCTGCAATACACTTGATTTCCACTCAATTCCTCCGTGGCTCATGGAGCCTAACACCTGAACTCAGGGGCATTTGCGCTTTGCGATAGCAAGCGGGTGTCGGGTCAAACGTCCCCTGCAGCAACTGGTTAGGCCGCACCGGCTCAACCTTTGATGATTGTGAAAAGAAGCGCGACGATTCATCGGCGGCCTATTCTTCAACACGGCTCGTGGGGTCACGATCTTGGGTGTAGCGCCGGACAGATGGAAACGCCGGCAACCAAGACTCTCGACGGCTCGTCCAGAGTTCGTAGGTCGGGGTTAGTTGATCAGGAAAGTCCAGCGAACCTAGATTGACCTCGATTTCATCTGCGCTGCACGAATAGACCGATGAGCCGCATTGTGGGCAGAAATGACGCTCCTCATAGTTTCTGGTCTCGCCATCGATCATGACTGCGTCTCTGGGAAAAACGGCGGAAGCGTGAAAGAGGGCACCATGGTGCTTGCGGCAGTCAAGACAATGGCACAGGCCGACGCGATAAGGCTGGCCTGATGCCATAATTCGAACGGCACCACATAGGCAACCACCGTTGTATGTGGCCATTCATTGCCTCCAGTGAGCAGTACGCATCCGTGCGGCCTAACGCCTGAGATAACCGGCATGCGTAAGCATGTCCGAGTTGATTGATTTGTTAGGTATCTTCACCTTCATGCCCCTCTAGGTAAACAGGCAAATCATCGCCTAGTTGAAACCAAGACAACTTATATTTAGCCATAGTTAAGTCCTTTGGTGGTAAATTCTCAGGGTCATCCAAGGTGCAGGTGGTAACATCAATAGACGATGGTGATTCAGTAGAACTGAAGGTTAGTGGTGTACCGCAGTCTGGGCAGAATGTACGAGTACCATGAGCGGAAGACTTAAATATTGAGGGACTGCCACTAATAAAATGGAAGTCTTCAATTGGCACCGTGAACCAAGTGACGAGTGGAGCTCCACTGGTACGGCGACAAATAGAACAGAGGCAATTGGTTTCGAAGCTGGGTGAATGGCCAGCCTCGTAGATTATATTGCCGCAGAAGCAATGACCCTTTAACATAAGACTACTCACTGATACCTAACATTTTTAATCGTAGGCGTGCTCAAATTTTCCGCGACTAGTTCCGCAAAGTCCCCCGATTATCTACTTGAAATCCCACGGGTGGTTTCACTTCTCCGTCAATTCGCGAAATCTGAAAACGTGCATGCTCATTTTTTCCGATAACCGTGCCGCATATTGCTTCGAGGTTTTTTTCTATCCTTTTGTTTTTCCGACCAAAACCTTGAGACTATGCGCATTAGGTGAGCACCCACTTTCAGCATTCCCTGCCGGCCCTCGGCGTGCAGCCAGATATACTGTGTATAAATCCATTTTAGTACGAGCGCTGCGGCCCCATCAGGAGACCCTTGCTGGCCTCCCCCACAGGGCAATCAGTCGTTGTAAATCAGGTGGCGGAGAGATAGCGGTGGAAAGCGGCGAGACAAACCGTTCGGGCACCCTACCGGGAGGACATGCCACCCGTGCAAGTCCCTTCCCTGAACATCACGGTGGCGACGTCATCGCTCTCTGGCGGGGAAATATTACAAGTTGGGTAGGCTGGGACTGGGTGCTGCGCGTGGTGTGACATGACGTATTAGCAGCCAAGGTTGTGGCTTTGGCTTGTCACCTGATTCCGTCGTTCGATCAGCATTCCCTCGCCGTACTGCTTGTCACGCCGCCACTTGTCGCAACTCCGCACAGAACCTGACGCCTTGTGCAATCCTAAGTAAGCTTGTTGGTTTTTAGCATAGCCTGCGATCCTGGCCATTTCGACCGGAAGGTGGCGCTAAAACTGGATAGTCTCCCTACGGTGTGAGAGCCCAGGCGATGTTGAAAGGGGACGAGCGCTTACCATCGGCAAACGACAGGTTAGCGAGTAGTAACTGACGGGATGTGATGAAGGGTGGTGATAGCCGGCTCAAAGCGGTGGAGGCTGGTGTGCGCCCCCACAGGGGCCTCGCCGTGGCATAATGCGCCGGCATTTTCTGCTTGAACTCCAGACGGCCCGACCAAGGCGCCACAGGAACACCCCATGCCACGTCTCGACCAACTCCTCGTCAGCCAGGGCCTGGTTCGCTCTCGCACCCGCGCCCAGCGGTTGATCCGCCACGGCCGCGTCTCCCGCCGGGATGACGGCAAGGTTTTGACACGCCCCGGGGAGAAGTGCCCCGACGACCTCGCTCTGGTGGTCGCCGAGGACCCGGAGGAGCGTTACATTTCCCGCGCCGGACTCAAGCTGGAAGCAGTGCTCTCGGCGCTGGAACTGTCACTGGACGGCCGCCTGGTGCTGGACGTGGGCCAATCCACCGGGGGCTTTACCGACTGCGCCCTGGCCGGCGGTGCGCGCCACGTCATCGGCATCGAGGTAGGCCACGGACAGCTCGACGATAGCCTGCGGGGCGACGCCCGCGTCAGTTGTCTGGAGGGGCTCAACGCCCGCCACCTTAGCGAAAGCCGCGAACTGGCGACGCTGATGGAGAAAATCGGTCGGCCGGAGGTGGCGGTGATGGACGTGTCCTTTATCTCGCAGACGCTGATCCTGCCGGAGCTGGCGACGCTGCTGGCACGGGACGCCCTGCTGCTGTCTCTGGTGAAGCCCCAGTTTGAGCTGGGGCCTGGTGCGGTGGATCAGCGAGGCGTGGTCAGCGACCCACGCCGCTACGCCGAGGTCGAGCAGCGCATCCGCGACTGCTGCGCCTCGGTCGGCTTCGAGATCCTGCACTGGCAGGAAAGTCCGATCCTTGGTGGCGACGGCAATCGCGAGTTTCTGCTACAGGCCCGCCGGCGCTAGCGATAGGCTGTGCGACGTGTCATGCGACGGGCTATGCGACATGCCATGCAACGGGCTGTGCGACATGCCATGCAGCAGGCCTTACAGCAGACCATGTAGCCTTTCGCCAGCGACCGCGGTCGGTCGCCCTCAGCGCCCGCCGGCGTCTCCGCCCCCATCGCTGCCGCCGCCATCCCCGATACCGACGTCACCCGGGTCACCCTTGGCCCCGGGGGGCGGATGGCCTTCCTGAGGGTCGCCCTTGACCCGATGCACGCCCTTCCACACGTCGCGCTGCCCCGAGCGTCGAATGTGTACATCGAGCTGGTCGAAGGCGATACGGATGCCATGCTCGGAGAACATGTCGCCGATGCGGCCGTTGAGCTCGTCGGTGGCCAGCAGTCGATCCCCCAGGGCATTCACGTAGATGCGCAGTTCGTACTCCATGGTGCTGGCGGTGTAGGCCATGAAGTAGATCTCGGGGGGCGGGTCGGACAGCACCCGCTCGTTCTCCTCGGCGGCCTGCTCGAGCAGGCGATGCACCAGGCTGCGATCGGCGTCGTGGCTGACCCCATACTTCAACGTCACCCGCGTCACACTGTCCGACAGTGACCAGTTGATCAGCTGGTCGGTGACGAAGGTCTTGTTGGGGATGATGATCTCCTTGCGATCGAAGTCGGTGACCGTGGTCGCGCGGATACGAATCCGGCTCACCGTACCGGTAAGGTTGCCCAGGGTAATGGTGTCGCCGATGCGTACAGGCCGCTCGAACAGGATGATCAGACCCGAGATGAAGTTGGCAAAGATCTCCTGAAGACCGAAACCGAGACCCACACCAAGAGCCGCTACCAGCCACTGCAACTTGGCCCATGACACCCCGAGTGCGCCCAGGGTCATCACCGTACCGGTGCCGACGATGGTGTAGGACAACAGCGAACTGATGGCGTAGGCGCTGCCCTGCTTGAGCTCCAGGCGCGACAGCACCATCACCTCGAGCAGACCCGGCAGGTTGCGCGCCAGCATCATGGTCACCCCGGCGATGAACAAGGCCACCAGCACGTCGCCGACACTCAGGTTGTCCTCCAGCGCCTCGCCACCCTCTCCGGTGGCGCCTTCCACCAGGGTGACGTTGTCGAGGTAGCCGATGACCCCGAGGAAATCGGTCCAGACCAGATACAGCAAGGCGGCGAAGCCGATGGTCAGCAGCAGCTTGGACAGCCTCAGCGACTGCTGGTTGACCTGCTCCATATCCAGCGGCGGCTCTTCGACGATATCGAGGCCACGGTCGTTGTCGTCCTGGGCCAGGGCTCGCCGGCGAGCCAGCGCACGACGATAGGCCAGGCGTCGGGCAGCCACCGCCAATCCGCGGACCACCGCTGCCTCGACCAGGATCCACACGCCCAGCAGGTACAACGAGATCACGAAGCGGCTGACCAGACTCAACGCCGAGTAGACGTAGCCATAAAGCACGGCACCACCCAGCACCACCGGCACCATCGCCAGCGCCAGCCCCAGCACCAGACGAAAGAGCTTCACCCCGAAGAAGGGGGTGTGGGCCATGATCAGCTTGCTGAGCGCCACGCTCATCCCAATCAGCCCCAGCAGCAACAGTCCGAGCCCCAGCGGGCGCTGGTTGAAGGTCACCGCAGCGTCCCTGGCAAGCGGCGCGATCAGCAGCACCGGCGCCATGCTGACGCCAAGCCACAAGAGCCACCAGCGCAGTTTGCCCACGTACTTGACCGGCCAGTGGAAATGACGTGTCGCCACGCCGTCGCTGACCAGCAGGCGACGCGACCAGGCGACCACGCCCCAGGCCAGTGAAAGCTGCAGTACCGAGTAGCCGACATCCGCTGCCACCTCGGAGCCACCGAGGGTCAACAGCAGGCCGAAGGCCACCAGGCACAGCGGTCCCGGTGCGGCCACCAGGGCGTTCAATGCCACCGCCTTGGGCGTATGCAGCTGAGAATCGTAGCGAAGTCGACCGATCTGGTCGTGCAGGGTGACCAGGCGACGCATGATCGCGCGCCTGAGCGCCAGCAGCAGCAACACCACCAGCAGTACCGGGACCGCTACCCAGGCACCAGGCCCCGGCCAGCGCCAGTTGTGAGGCAGGATCTGGCGCCACTCGCCTTCCCGCCACTCCATCATCAGGTTCTGGGGGATCTTCATCAGCCAGCCGAGATCGATGGGCCTGGCGTTAGCCACCCAGAACAGCTGTTCGTCGATGCTGGTGCGCAACTGCGCACTGATGTCGAGCAACTGCTGCTGGTTGAGCTGCATATCGATGGCAGCCGTGAGGATCTGACCGTAGGTGGGCTCTAGCTGGCTGATCAGCTCACGCCGAGAATTGAACAGCTGCACCAGCGGCTCCACCAGGGGCTCGGGCTCGTCCACCTCGGCCTGCGCCAACACCTCCCTTGCCAGTGCCTCCGGGGAGCGCAAGGCGTCGCGTTCGCTGTCGAGTTCGAACTGCGCCAGGCGTACATCGGCGATCTCGTCACGCAGGCCCGGCCGTGGCTGCACTTCGGGCAGCGATCCTCGCTGCTCACGCAGGATGCGCGACAACAGTACACTGCCGCGCACCGCCTCGATGTTCTGGGTCAGCCCCTGCTGCAGGCGACGCACCCGTTCGAGCTGGCGACGCACTTCGAGTCCGTCACGCACCAGATCGTTGGCTCGCGAGGTGGCGTTGAGCAAGTCCTTGGAGAGCTGACGGTTGGTGGTCTGGGCCGCCTGAATCACCGGATGCCGTGAGATGGCCTCTGGCTCATCGCGTACTGCCTCGGCGATGGCCCGCTCGGTCTGCTCGCGGCGCAGTCGATCGAGCCGACCCTGCAGCGCGGAGACCCAGGCCTCCTCGCTTGCCGCCTCCAGTTTCAACAGCGCGAGGCGCTGCTGCAGCACCTCACGCATACGTGTATTGGTATTGAGCTGACGCTGGTGCAGCTCGAGCTGAGCCTCGGCCAGAGCCTGGCGCGCCCGCGCCGCCACCCGCAAGGGGGCATCTTCCGGCACGTCACGACGATTGAGGTCTTCGAGCTTGACCCTCGCCTCATCCATCTCCCGATTGGCCTCGGTGATGGCCTGTTGCGCCCGCTCCGGCAGCGTCTGGGCCCCCAGCAACTGGCTCTGCACACTGGTCAGGGTATCCTGGGTCGACTGCAGCACTCGGGTGGCGTCGCTCAGGCGCTGCTCGACGGCCGGCATCTTCAGCCCCTCGAGCTCAGCTAGATTGTGCGACTCGCCTTCTTCACTCTGGCGCAGCGCTTCCTCAAGCGCCGCCAGCCGTTCGGGTGCCTCCTCGATACGCCGCTCTAGACTCTCCAGGTCACGCTCGACCTCGGCCAATTTCTCCACCGCATCGATCGCCTCTGACAGCGCATCGATCTCTTCCTGCGCCGTGGCGCTTGGCGGATCGCTGGCATTGGCGACGCGCTCGTCAAGGCGCGACTGCAGCTCTTGCTTGTCCGGCAGCCTCTTCTCGGGCGCTTCCTGGGCCACCACCGCAGATACCGACAGCAGAGACAGCAGCAACACCAGCAAGAGGGGGAGTATTCGGAACAACGAAGAAGGCGAGCTGGGCATCTTAAGAGAACTTCCTGTCGCAGCGTGGAGGAGGCGAGATTCTCAACCCAGTGTGTCAGTATGGCAATCCAGTGCAAGATTCTTCCACGAAGTTGACTCGCTGCGCCGCCATGGTAGAACAACGCCTCCACCTGTCGAATGGATTCACCCTATGACCCGCCCCGCCGTCCGTTCCTCCCTGTTCCCTTCCCTGCTGGCGCTTGCCATCAGTGGACAGGCCGTCGCCGACGGCGGCCTGACCGACGCCGAGCGCGCGGCCAAGGAGGCGCGTATCGAGGCCCTGAAGGCTGAGCTCGCCAAGCTGGAAAATGAACTCGACGATGACGAGGCCCAGCGCGAGGGTGCACAGGCCGTGGCCGTCAGTAGCGCCGGCACTTCATCGACGGTCAACGCCGAAGCCCCCGACACCACCGGTCTGCCCGCCTCCGAGGAGATCGTTGCACGTGCCTCGGGCAAGCCCATCGAGGAGACCGTCGAGGAGCGTCGTCAGCTGGAGCAGGAGTCCGAGAGCAACCCGTTCTCGATCACCACCCACCGGCGCAACTACATCCTGCCGATCAGCTACAACACCAACCCGAATTCCGGCGCCTTTCGTGCCGGTGAAGACGATGCTGACATGGACAACACCGAACTCAAGTTTCAGTTCAGTGCCAAGTTCAACATCGCCGAGGACGTGCTATTCGACAACGCAGACCTCTACTTCGCCTACACCCAGAAGAGCTGGTGGCAGGCCTACAACAGCGACGAGTCCTCGCCGTTTCGCGAGACCAACTACGAGCCTGAGTTCTTCATCGACTTCCAGAACGACACCAACCTGTGGGGCTGGACCAACGTCAACAACCGCATCTCGCTCAATCACCAGTCCAACGGCCGCTCGGACCCGCTGTCTCGCAGCTGGAACCGGGTCATCGGCACCACTTCCTGGATCAACGACGAGTGGGCGCTGGCAGTCTCGCCGTTCTGGCGCATCCCGGAAGACGATAGTGATGACGACAACCCCGACATCGAGGACTACGTGGGTTATGCCGACGTCACCGTGGCCCGGCAGATGTTCGACACCCACGAAGCCAGCCTGCTGATGCGCGGCAACCCCGACGAAGGCAACTACGGCACCCAACTCGACTACTCCTGGCCGCTGTTCGGCAAGGTGCGTGGCCACGTGCAGTACTACTATGGCTACGGCGAGAGCCTTATCGACTACGACGAGCGCGTCAATCGCCTGGGTATCGGCTTCAGCATGAACCCGCTGTTCTCGGCGGGCGGCTTCAATCCGTGATGCCGGCGGCGGCCAATTGTGCTTCTTTGCACGGTCGGCCGCCGGCCATTGCCGTGACTGCTATTCTGATGCGAGCATGAACGGGTAAAGATTCATTTTTGGTACCGTTAATCCACCTGCGTCAAAGGAAGACACGATGGCTACACGAAGCTCCAGCACCACCGCCAGCAAGTCCAACGCCAAGAGCGCGGCAAGCGACGCGGACACCAGCAGCTCCAGCGCCTCCACCGAGCAACTCAGGGACGACCTCAAGCAGCTGTCGAGCACCCTCGAAGACCTGCTGAGCGCCACCGCCGACGACTCCAGCGAGACCGTCAAGGAATGGCGCAGCAAGGCAGAGGCACGACTGAAGGATACCCGTGCTCGCCTCGAAGCCACTGGAGAGCGCGTCTACCGTCAGACCCGCGACAGCGTCACCGACCAGGTCGATGCCTGTGATCGCTACGTCCACGACAACCCCTGGAAGAGCATCGGCATCGGTGCTGCCGTCGGCTGCATCGTCGGTATGCTGATCGGGCGGCGCTGATGGCAGACAGCCAAGGACCGGCACAACGGCTATTCGGGGCGGGCAAGCGGGTCCTCTCGACCCTGATCGCCACCGGCGAGACGCGCCTGCGTCTCGCCGTTCTGGAACTCGAGGAAGAACGCGCTCGACTGGTAACCCTGGCCCTGTTGCTGGGGCTGAGCATGGTGCTGCTGATGCTCGGCATCGCCACCCTGACGGCCTTCGTCGTGGTGCTGTTCTGGAACTCCTTCCGGCTTACCGCCATCGCCGTATGCGCGGCGGTACTTCTGGCAGGAGGCGTGGGGCTGGCCCTGGCGGCGATGCGCCTGGCACGTCGTCGCACGCTGCTGGTCAGCACCTTGAAGCACCTGGCCCTGGATCGAGAGCTTGCCGAAGAATCGATGCGGCCGGACGTCGATGAGCCACATCGTCGATGAGCCGCCATCTTTCTGCCGACACGTCAGGGAGCAATGCCATGAGCCGCGATGACCGCCGTGCGAGCCCCTCTCGCGCCGAGCGCAAGGCCGAACTCGAGGCCACCATCGAACAGCAGCGGCTGGACATCCTGCTGGCCTCGCGCCGTTTCCATCTTGCCGGAGAGCGCATCGACGCCGGCTGGCAGGCCCTCAGTCGCTATCGCACGCCGGCCCTGCTTGCCGCCGGCACGGCGCTGATTCCCGTGCTGCGCCACCCCGGCCGACTGGCTCGCTGGGGTCGCAAGCTGGTGGTGACCGGTCTCGCCATCCAGCGCGTCAGGCGCCTGGTCAAGCGCTGACAGGACACCGCCCCCTCACTATCCGGCCCTACAGCACCCAGCCCCTCTGCGCCCAACCTTCAGCGCCCAGAACTTCAATCAAGAAAGGTTGTTGTTGCAGCGACTACCAAGACCGTATACAAAACAACGTCAATATCCCCTGGCGAACAACGCCATTCACTGCACAAAGCTGTGCTAAAGTCGTTGTTCTAGTTCATCAAATTCACGGGGCGAATTGCGATGCGGATGTTGTCGCTTTACAGCATCAAGGGGGGCGTGGGCAAGACGGCGTCGGCGGTCAATCTAGCCTGCGAAGCCGCCGCCTGTGGCCACAGGGTGCTGCTGTGGGACCTGGATCCCCAGGCGGCAACGACGTTCTATCTGAAGATCAAGCCCAAGATCCGCGGTGGCGTCGAGAAGCTGGTGAAAGGCAAGGCGGCCTTCAACAAGGTCATCCGCTCGACCAACGTGGATGGCCTTGATGTGCTGCCGGCCTCGCTGGACTCCCGCGAGATGGACCAGCTGCTCGAGCATCATGGCTCCAGTCATCTGCGTCAGATCCTCGGCAAGGTACGCGACGAGTACGATCTGGTCATCCTGGACTGCCCACCGACGCTGTCCCACATGTCCGAGAACATGTTCACCAGCGTCGACGCCCTGCTGGTGCCGGTGGTGCCTTCCACCCTTTCGCTACGCACCCTGGAGCAACTCGAGACCTTCCTCGACGACCAGGATCTGGTCTGCCCGCTGTGGCCCTTCATCACCCTGGCCGATCGGCGCCGCACCATGCATCGCGAGGTGATGGAAAGCTTCGGCAAGCGCTGGCCGCTGCGGCTGTCCAGCGTCATCCCGGCGGCCAGTGCGGTCGAGCGCATGGGGCTTGAGCGCGCCCCAGTACGCCACTTTGCCCCCTATACCCCAGCGTGCCGCGCCTACACCAGCCTGTGGAAGGAGATCGAACAGCGCCTGGCCTGATTGAACGGCCCGAGGCTTGTTCTCGGGCGCGCCCTCAGGGCCGCCCTGGGTCTTTTTCAGCGCTATTGCGGAGCCTTCATCAGTGTCACGGCCTCATTGATCCTGGCCTCGAGACGCTCCAGGCGCGGCTTGCGACATAGCGCCTGCACCCGTTTGAGGTTCTGCTCTGTCTGCGCCTCGTGATGCGCATGCAGCAGCATGAAACCGCGCAGGTGGCGAGGCGCGGTGGCCCTGGGTGAGGCCTGCTCGAGTGCTGCCTCCAGACGATCCAGGGTTTCTTCTTCGGTGTGCAAGAGCGCCGCCGTGGTCAGCACGTCGCCCCTCACCAGGTCGTCGTGGAGATCGCCAAAGGCATCCTGAAAGGTCTTCAGCTCTTCCTCGAGCTCGGCGAAGACCTCGCCCTGTTCCCGCCAGGGACGCAGCAGATAGCGCAGTCGCTTGCCGGTGATACGCGGCCGGTGCAGCGTCTCTTCTTCCTCGCGCCCTTTTACCGCTGCGAGCTCCTCAAGCCAGCCCTCACCAAGCCGGGCCAGCACCTGGGCCGAGGCGTCACCAAACCGAGGCTCCTTGCCGGCCTTGTTGCTGCCTTTTTTCTTGTCCTTGTTCTTGTCCTTCTTCTTGCTGTCCTTGTCTTTGCCCTTGTCCTTGAGAGCGGCCTTGCCGGCAGCCTCGCGCAGGCGGGTGTCGAGCAGCGGAAACCCCGCCACACTGGCGTCGATGGAGGCGTACTCCTGTTCCACCTGAGCCGCCAGGCGTTCCCGCCACCAGCCGATGGCACCCCGCTCCGGCGCTCCCGTCGACTCGGCCACGCTATCGAGCCAGGCCAGCATCACCTCACCGTCGCGAGCGTCGTTGGTGGCTCGCGCCAGCGCCGTCAACTGGCGCAACAGCGCCTTGTCGATCGCAAACCCCGGCTGATCGCCAAACTCCTTGATGGTGCTGCGCAGGCGCCTCAAGGCCACCCGAAAGTCGTGCAGCCCTTCGCTGTCCTCGGGGTCCTGGATGCGCGGATAGGCCTGACGAGCGTCATCGAGCATCTCAAGGATGACGGCTTCAAGCACCGTCCCCAGCCGCCGTTGTCCCAGCGCCTTGGCCATACACTCTCTCCTGAACAAGAAATAGATGATGCATTCAAGCGTAGCGCAGAAACTCAGCGATCCGACAGTCCGCCGGCCAGGCGCATCAGGCGTACCGCCTCGGCGCGATAGCCGTAGCGGTCCTTGCCCTTGCTGGCCTCTGCCAGCGCGATAGCCTCATCCCAACCCCAGTCGCCCAGGTAGCGATCGTCACCCAGCAGCTGGCCGAAGCCTGCGATGACGGCGGCGAAGGACGCCTCGCTGTCGGCTGTCGTCACGCCTGGCGAGATCGGCGTCTCGATCAGGCGGCTTTGCGACTCCCCCGGCACCTTGTAGCGCAGCGCCACATGCCCCAGCTCGTCATGCTGGCCCCCCGTCACTTGCTGTCCCTGCTGATAGCGAGATGGCCGGGTCAGGGCAGCGCTCGAGCCCACCGGAGCAATCTCGTAGAGCGCCGTCACCTGATGACCCGCGCCGATATCGCCGGCATCGACGCGGTCGTTGCGGAAGTCTTCTCGCCTGAGCGCGCGGGTCTCGTAGCCGATCAAGCGGTACTCCTGCACCCGCGCCGGATTGAATTCGACCTGCACCTTGACGTCGTTGGCGATGGGCTCGAGCGACGCCGCCAGTTGGTCCACCAGCACCTTCTGCGCCTCGGCCAGACTGTCGATATAGGCGGCCTGACCATTGCCATGCTGGGCCAGCGACTGCATCACGGCGTCGTCGAGATTACCTCGGCCAAAGCCCAGCACCGACAGATACACGCCGCCCTCACGCCGGCCGGCGATAAATCGCTCTAGCGCCTCGGGATCACTCAGGCCAAGATTGAAATCGCCGTCGGTGGCCAGCAGCACCCGGGTCGTCTCGTCCTCGCCGTTCATCTGCCCCGCCAGCCGATAGGCCTGGCTCAGGCCGGCTTCGCCGGCGGTACCACCGCTGGGCGCCAGGCTCTCGAGCGCTTGCATGATCTCCTCTGTGTTCGATGCCGCAGTCGGTGCCAGTGCCACCCCGGCGCTGCCGGCGTAGGTGACGATGGCGACCTCGTCGTCGTCATTCAGCTCACCCAGCAACAGCGACATGGAGCGCTTGAGCAAGGGCAGCTTGTCTGGCGAGCGCATCGAGCCGGAGGTGTCGATCAGCAGCACCAGGTTGACCGGCGAGCGGGGCCCAGGCGTGGCCGCCCTGCCCTGCAGCGCCACCCGCACCAGCTGACGCTCGGGATTCCACGGCGAGGCAAAGACGTCGACCATCGGGCGAAACGCCTCGGCGTCCGGCTGGGGGTAGTCGTAGCCGAAGTAGTTGATCATCTCCTCGATGCGCACCGCCTGGGGCGGCGGCAACTGCCCCTGCATCAGCGAAGAACGCACCACCGCGTAGCTTGCCGTGTCCACGTCCACCGAGAAGGTCGACACCGGCGTCTCGGCGGTCACCCTGACACTCGAGGCGTCGAACTCGGGATAGGCTTCCGAGGAGGCGGTGGGCATCTGGACCGAAGGTTCCGGGCTCGGCAAGGGCGCTATCCGTGCGACCTCCTGACTCGGCATCAGGCCGCGCATCTCCATCGATGTCGAAGGAGAGAGCGACGTCGATGGTGAAGAAGAGAGCGCGGGAGATCGCGACACAGAGAGCCTGGGAGCCTCGGCCAACTGAGTGACCTGCCCAGCAGACTTGCTTTCCGTCTCGACAGCCGTCACGACGGCCGTATCAAGGGGCATGTCACCGGCCATCTGGTCTGCCACCGGTCCTGTCTTGCTCGCCACAATCGCCAGACGTTCGCTCTCATTCGCTTCAGGGGCAGACTCGGGCTTGCCGGCAGTTCGAGGTGGCGAGACGGCCATCTCGGCATCCTGGCTCGGCTCGGGCCCTGTCATGGCGTCGAAGTCCTGGCCCTGGGGCCACAGCAGGTAAAGCCCCAGTGACAGCGCCGCCAGCGAGGCGGCGGCAGCCACTGATGGTCGACGATGCAATGGGCGACGGTGTGACGGGCTGTGGCTAAGCGATCGGTTCATGCTGGCATCCCTCCGGGGTGAACGCGGCCGCGACCTGATGTCATCGCGACCTTCCCCCGAGAGACGTGGCTCGGCGTTGGACTCTTGGTCGGCGGCCTGACGTTGATCGAACCGGTCAAGCGCCGCCTTTAGATGCCCGGACTTCACCTCCGCCTCCGGCGCGGGTGCCGATGACAAGGCCCGTTCGAGGCGCTTCAGCTCATCACTCATCTTTCCTCCTCCGCCTGGGCCAGCGCGCTCAATTGTCGTTTCACCTCGCTCATGCGCCAGGCCACGGTACCTTCTGAAACCTCCAGCACCTCGGCCACCTGCGCCTGGGTCATGCCTTCGCCCAGGGACAGCGCCACGGTGTCACGCAGGTCAGTCGATAGCGTCGCCATCGCCCTGGCGAGCCAGCGCTGTTCATCGTCGCGCTGTCGATTGCGCTGGTGTCGGCCACGCTCCCAGGCCTCCCAGCCCTCGGCAGCCTTGCGCCGCGTGGCTTGCTGCCGGCGACGATCGTGGGCGGCGTTGACCGCGACCCGATAGAGCCAGGTGGTAAAGGCGGCGCGCCCATCGAAGCGGATTAGCTTGTCGGGCAACGCAAGACAGATGTCCTGGGTCAGATCCTCGGCCTCGGCGCGGCTGCCAGTCAGCCGCCAGGCCAGCGCATAAAGCCGGTCGTAGTGGCGAGACAGCAGGCACGCAAAGGCCTCACGCTCGCCTCCGGCGGCGCCCTTCACCAGTTCTACATCCGTTGGCGCCCGGGTTTCGGGCTCTTGAATCGACAAGTGGCCGCTCCTCGCGGTCGGGCTCTCGGAAATACACATCAGCCCACAGGGGGGCATCTACATGTAAAGACGTCGCTGGTAGCCGATTCCTTGGGCGGCTGAGAAAAAAAGTGGCGAACAGGCATCGCTTGAACAGGAAGCCTCCACGTCTGCAAACGGTAGTAGCACAAAAAGAGGCGGCCCGTAGGCCGCCTCCCCCGCGATTTACCACCTGGGCTTGCGCTCAGGTCCAGGACGCCAGGTACCGCGGCGTCCTGGCTTTGCTGCCTTGCGCTCCTCAGGAGGGCAGCGTACCGGCGCTCTTGTGGCGCCAGCGTTGCACGCCCCAGATCGCCGCGCCCAGTCCCAGGCCGATCAAGTCGGTGACGAGGCCACCGGAGATCATCGCCAGGGCGGCTGCCCCAAGCACCACACGCTGGAGCAGATTCGCCGGAGCCGCCAGGAAATAGCCCTGAAGCACCGCCGCCAGCAGATAGATGCCGATACCGGCGGTGATCGCCACCCTCAGGATCGCCCACCAGGTCCCCTGCATCAGAAGCTCGGGGCTGTAGAAGAACATGAAGGGCACGATGAACGCCGCCAGGCCGAACTTGAACGAAGTGGCCGCGGTCTTCAGCGCATTGGTGTTGGAGATCGCCGCCGCCGCGTAGCCGGCCAGCGCCACTGGTGGCGTGATCGCGGACAGAACCGCGTAGTAGAACACGAAGAAGTGTGACACCAGCGGCGAGATACCGATCTGCTGAAGCCCCGGCGCCACCACCGACGCCGCCACCGCGTAGGCCGCCGTGGTCGGCATGCCCATGCCAAGCAGAATCGAGATGCACATGGCGAAGAACAGCGCCAGGAAGTGGCTGGTGTCGGCCAGCCCCAGCAGCATGGAGGCAAAGCGCGCACCGACGCCGGTCAGCGAGATCACGCCGACGATGATGCCGGCACAGGCGCACACTGCGATCAAGGGCACCGACATTCGGGCCCCCAGTTCCAGCGCCCGCAGCAAGGCCTTGGGCCCCATCCAGTGCGGCGTCAGCCAGGACACCACGGCGGCGCTGGCCATCGCCAGGGTACCGGCACGGATCACCGAATAGCCCATGAACAGGGTGGTGATCAGGATGATGATCGGCAGGAACAGATAGACCCGCTTGAGCATCTCGGTGACCAGCGGCAACTGGTCCTTGGGCAGACCCTGCATGCCGTCGCGTCGGGCTTCCAGGTCCACCATCAGATAGATGGCGAGGAAGTACAGCGCCGCCGGAATCAGCGCGGCGAAGGCGATCTCGGTATAGGGGATGCCGGTGATCTCGGCCATGATAAAGGCGCCGGCGCCCATGATCGGTGGCACGATCTGGCCACCGGTGGAGGCTGCCGCTTCGATGCCGCCCGCGCTGAGCGGATGGTAGCCCACCCGCTTCATCAACGGGATGGTCAGCGAGCCGGTGGCCACCACATTGCCCGCCGAGGTGCCGTTGATCATGCCCATCAGCCCCGAGGCGAATACCGCCACCTTGGCCGGGCCACCGCGCGAACGCCCGGCCACGGCGAAGGCGAAGTTGACGAAGTAGTCCCCGACCTTGGAGGCCTGCAGAAAGGCGGCGAAGGTGATGAACAGGATGATGTAGGTGGACGACACCGCGGTGGTCGGCCCCAGCACCCCGCTGTCGGTGTACAGGTAGGTGAAGAAGCGCTTGGCCGTGTAGCCGTCATGTTCGAGGATGCCCGGCAGGTAGGGCCCGGCAAAGGCGTAGAGCAGGAAGACACTGGTGATGGCGATCAGCGCCAGACCGGCGATACGCCGGGTCAGCTCCATGATCAACAGCACCCCACTGGCCGAGACCAGCAGCTCAGGCGTGCCCACCAGCGGAGTGCCCGCCGCCATGCGCCAGCGTCCCAGTACGAAGATCAGAAAGGCCGCCACCACCAGCGCCGATACCATCAGCGCCAGATCCGGCCAGTGAATGCGATCACCACGACTAGGAAAGCACCAGCTCGATACCACCCCCGCCACGCTGGCGATCGCCAGCGCCACCGCCAGATGCAGCGGCAGCCAGTTGGTCACCGCCACACCAGGGCCTTCACTCAGCCCCCACAGGGCCAGCGCGCAGGCACCCGCGTAGCCACTGGCGAGTGCCGTGATCAGCGCAGCGAGACGTTCGAGTCCTGCTGGCCTTGAGCCCTTGCCGGCCCCGCCTTCAGGGTCCACCGACATCGCTGCGGTGATGGCGAAGCCGACCATCAGTCCACCGGCGATGTGCAGAATGCGAAAGGTCCAGGTCTCGATCGGCGCGATATTCAGCGCGTAGAGGTGCATCGCGGTAAACAGCACGCAGCCGAGCATCACTGTCCTGCCGACCAGCCCGCCGAGGACGCGCTCGTTGTGGGCACGGGGCAGCTCGTCGGCGCCATCCGCCACCACCGTCTGAAGCGGAGCCACCTCGTCGGCGGGCTCCGGTTGTCTTGTCGTTGTCATCTCGCTGTACCTCAGGTCACGAGGGCCGAGGCCCTGGCGGACCCCGGCTCACGAGCTTCAAGGGCCGACCGTCTCAGACGGCCGGCGCCATAGCACTTCAGCCTTCCAGATCGTCCGGGATGTCGTAGCCGTTCTCCTCGAACCAGCGCACGGCGCCCGGATGCCAGGGCATGAAGCTGTTCTGGGAGAAGTTTTCCGGCAGCGTCTCCTTGGCCGAGCCATGGACCTTGAGCATGCGCTCATGCTCTTCCATCACGGCCTTGGTGACCTCGTAGACCAGTCCCTCCGGCATGTCCTTGTGGGTGATGGCGAAGTTCCAGATCGACACCGCCGGTGTCGGCTCGTCCAGCGACTGATAGGCGCTGGCCGGGATCGACGAGGCGCTGAGTGCCGGGAAGTCCTCGAGGAACTGCTCACTCTCCTCCGGCGAGAACGAGAAGATGTTGACGTCGGCCTGGGCTTCCAGCTGACTGAACGCCGATACCGGAATCCC
Source organism: Halomonas sp. MMSF_3323 (assembly GCF_030733595.1). Classification (NCBI taxonomy): domain Bacteria; kingdom Pseudomonadati; phylum Pseudomonadota; class Gammaproteobacteria; order Oceanospirillales; family Halomonadaceae; genus Halomonas; species Halomonas sp. MMSF_3323. Next base: position 44,311 of record NZ_JASHIT010000027.1, read on the forward strand.
CGAGGCGAAGGCGAACGCATCGAGCAGGCCATCCTGGACCTGACCGGCCTGGTCGGCAGCGCCGCCGTTGCGGGTATCTGCCTCGATCCCGAGCTTGTCGAAGATCTGCGGGAAATACAGATCGCCGGTACCACCGGCCGGCCCGATACCGACGGTCTTGCCGTCGAGGTCATCGATGGAGTCGATGCCCGAGTCCTCGAGCGCGATCACCTGCAGCGCCGTCTGGTACATCGGGAAGACTGCGCGCACGTCGGTGTGCTCGACCCCCGGAGCCAGCTTGCTGTTGCCCTGCCAGGCCTGGTAGGCCGGTCCCATGGTGACCATGCCGAACTCGTGCTCGCCCATCTGCACCATGGTGACGTTCTGTACCGGGCCACCGGTGACCTCGGCGCCGAACGAGATGCCGGTGCGCTCACCGACCAGGTTGCCCCAGCCGCTGCCGTAGATGTAGTAGGTAGCGCCCTGGCTACCGGTGCCGATGGTGACACTCTGGGGCCAGTCACTCTGGTCGTCGGCGGCCATGCTCGGACTCGCCGCCACCGCGGCGATCACTGCACTGAAAAGAAGGGTTTGGGATTTCATGGCGTTGCTCCTTGGCGTTGTGATTGTTACTGCCAAGCCTCTCGATGGGCTCGTGGAGCGGGGAGTCTCTGCTCGAAAGCCGAGCCTCCCCGAATCCCGCGTCGGTGTTTCGGCATCGATGCCATCCGACGGGGACAAGGTCATCGCCTCCTGCCCGCAGGGGGCAGGAAACGACGGGGATCTCAGACTCAGCCCTGGGCCTCGATGTCGGCGCAGATGGCCGCCGTCACGTCGCGGGTCATGGCGTCGCCGCCCAGGTCCTTGGTCTGCATGCCGGACTCGGTCAGGCGCTCGATGGCTGCCATCAGGCGCTCGGCGGCGGTGTTCTCGCCGAGGTATTCGAGCATCATCGCCGCGGTCCAGAACGAGCCCACCGGATTGGCGATCCCCTGGCCCGCGATATCGAAGGCAGAGCCATGGATCGGCTCGAACATGGAGGGGAAGCTGCGCTCGGGGTTGAGGTTGGCGGTAGGCGCAATACCCAGGCTGCCGGAAAGCGCTGCCGCAAGATCCGAGAGGATGTCGGCGTGCAGGTTGGTGGCGACCACCACATCCAGGGTCTCGGGCTTGAGCACCATGCGGGTGGTCACCGCATCGACCAGCTCACGATCGATCTCGACCTCGGGGAAGTCCTTGGCCACCTCGAAGAACACCTCGTCCCACAGCACCATGCCGTGACGCTGGGCATTGGACTTGGTCACCAGGGTCAGCTTCTTGCGCGGGCGGCTCTGGGCCATCTCGAAGGCAAAGCGATGGATCCGCTCGATGCCCTTGCGCGAGAAGATGGAAAGCTCGGTGCCGATCTCGTCGGGCAGCCCCTGGTGCACGCGCCCGCCGTTGCCGGAGTACTCACCCTCGCTGTTCTCGCGGATGATCACCCAGTCGATCTTGTCGGCGCCCTCGAGACGACTCTTCACGCCCGGCAGCACCCGCGCCGGGCGCACATTGGCGTACTGATCGAAGCCCTGGCAGATGGCCAGGCGCAGATCCCACAGCGACACGTGGTCGGGCACGTCCTGGCTGCCCACGGCGCCAAAGTAGATGGCGTCGAACTTCGCGAGCTTCGCGAGGCCACCCTCGGGGATGTACTCGCCCTGTTCCAGATAGCGCTTCGAGCTCCAGTCGAAGTCCTCGAATTCGAAGTTGAAGTCGCCGCTCTTCTTGGCCAGCGCCTCGATGACCTGCTTGCCTGCCTCGATGACCTCAAGGCCGATACCGTCACCGGGAATCACCGCCACCTTATGCGTTCTCATCTGCTGTCACCTCACTGAAGATTCTGTAAACCGGAGGTCTTGCCGGGTTCACGAAGGCTAGGTGACAGGGACAATTGGCGGCAATAGACTGGCGGTTGAAGCTACCATGACGCCTGGGTTAACCATGAAATCGCTTGCCGACCTCGAATTCTTTGTCATCCTGTGTGAAGCGGGCAGCCTGTCGCGCACCGCAAAGGATCTCGACATCACCCCGGCTGCTGCCAGCAAGCGCTTGGCAAATCTGGAAAAATCCCTGGACACCCAGCTTTTTTACCGCACCCCGAGAGCCATGAGTCTGACCCCGGACGGGGTCGTCATGTTGCGCTACGCGAAGCGCATGCTGGCCGACATGGAAGCGCTTCACCATGCACTAAAGGTGAACGCCGACGAAGCCTCGGGACAGATAAGAATCAACGCCCCCTTCGGATTCGGTCGACGTCATATTGCTCCTTTCGTCGCATCTTTCGTCGAACAATTCCCCGATATCGACTGTCAGCTTCACCTCTCGGATCACCCGCTTAATCTGGTGGCAAATGCCTTCGATATCGGTATCCGATTCGGCACCCTTCCCGACTCGGGACTGCATGCCAGAAAGATCGCCTCCCACCGACGTCTGCTTTGTGCATCACCCGAATATCTGAAGAACCACGGGCATCCCGACACCCCGGAAGCATTGAGCGAACACAACTGCATCGTGCTCAGACAGAACGAGGACACCTACGGCAACTGGCGCTTCACCCGGGGAGAGCGTCACCATCAGGTCAAGGTCCGTGGCAACCTGTCGGCCAACGACGGCGAGAGCGTGCTGACCTGGGCCATTCGCGGCCACGGCATCGCCGTGCGCGCCGAGTGGGACGTGCACGAACATCTGGAGCAGGGACGCCTGGTACGGGTGCTGCCGGACTACCAGCTACCCAACGCCGACATCTACGCGGTCTACCCCTACGCCGATCACCTGCCGATCCGCATCCGCCGCTTTATCGACCATCTGGTCAGCGAGATGGAGGCCTTGCCGTCGCACGAGTAGGCAGGGGGGGACGAAGCGTCTACACCGACTGGCCGCAGGCCACGGCCGACGCCCAGGCCCACTGGAAGTTGTAGCCGCCGAGTTCGCCGGTGACATCGAGCACCTCGCCGATAAAGCGAAGCTGGGGCAGGCCCTGGACTTCGAAGGTCTTCGACGAGATGGCGTCGACGCAGACGCCGCCCATGGTCACCTCGGCGGTGCGCCAGCCTTCGGTGCCGGAGGGCTTGATGCGAAAGCGGTTGAGGAAGTCCGCCCAGGCCGCAAGGCTTGCGTTGGAGCGCTCGGCGAGTACGCCGTCATCGCCCTGCCACTCCACCAGGGACTGCGCCACGCGCTTGGGGTAGTGCTCGGACAGCCAGGTGGACAGGCGACGCTTGGGGGTATCGCGGCGGGCCTGACACAGCGCCTCGAAGGCGTCCTTGCCGGGCATCAGGTCGATCTCGAGGTCGTCGCCGGGCTGCCAGTAGCTGGAGATCTGCAGCATGGCGGGACCGGACAGCCCACGGTGGGTAAACAGCAAGGGTTCACGATACTCGCCCCCGCGACAGCGGGCGACGACGTCGGTGGACACCCCGGCAAGCGCCGCCGCCCGCTCCTTCCACTGCGAAGTGAGGGTAAAGGGCACTAGCGCCGCCCGGGTATCGGTGACCTCCAGGCCGAACTGACGGGCGATATCGTAGCCAAAGCCGGTGGCGCCCATGCTGGGGATCGACAGCCCACCGGTGGCGACGACCACTGCACCGGCATCGATGCGCCCGGCGGAGGTGGCCAGGCGCATGCCCTCGCCCTGGCGTTCGATGCGCTCGACACTGGTCTTCAGGCGTAGCTCGACGCCGGCCCAGTCGCATTCGGTCAGCAGCACCTGGAGCAGGTCCTTGGCGGAGTCGGCGCAGAACAACTGTCCCGGCGCCTTCTCGACGTACTCGAGGCCGTGGCGTTCGACCAGCTCGACGAAGTGCTCCGGGCGATAGCGCTTGAGCGCCGAGATGCAGAAGTGGGGATTGGCGGAGAAGAAGTTGGCCGGGGTCGTCGCCATATTGGTGAAGTTGCAGCGCCCGCCGCCGGACATCAGGATCTTCTTGCCCGGCTTGTTGGCGTGATCGATCACCAGCACCGAGCGTCCGGCGTAGCCCGCCGTCAGCGCACACATCAGACCGGCGGCTCCGGCACCAATCACTACCACGTCAACCTTCATGGATCATTCCCCTCACCGCCCGTTGTTCGCATCACGCCCTGGCGCCCTCGTCGGCCGCGCCTCACCCTGGGCTGGTCGCCATGTGCAAGCGCGCTGCCGAAACCCTTGGCGCAACAAAAGCCCGCCATACTAGCAGAGCCGTCCACTCGATTCGCCCTGAAACACCGTGGCATGCAACGGCCTGTTGTTACTCGGCGAACGACTTGCGAAAAGATTGTGCAACCCGCACCTTGCTCAAGCCAGCGAGGCCATGTCTCAGGCATGCTGTCGCTATCCTCGGACACTTGTGTACGACCATCGTATCCGATCGTTTACGCTGTGCGTCGGCCACGCCTCGAGCGCCGTCCACCGTAGAATGCCCAACGCAGGAAGCTTGCCATGCCGTCAGTTCGTTGCCCCAGGACCCTATCGCATCGCACGTCGAGACCAGGGAGGATGGGGGTTCGCCTGGCCCTGGCTCTGGTGTTGGCCCCGGTGCTGGCGGGTGTGGTGTCGCCCAGCCTGGCGCAGCAGCGCGGTGCCGGCACCCAGGGGCCTCCCCCCACCCCGGTGATCGCCGCCGAGGTGACCCAGGAGGCCTGGTCCGATCCGCTGGAGTCGCTGGGGACGCTGTCGGCCAACGAGAGCGTGACCCTGTCGGCCACGGTGACCGACACCGTCTCGGCGCTCAACTTCGAGGGCGGGGAAGAGGTCAGCCAAGGCGATGTGCTGGTGGAGCTGTCCGACATCGAGGAACGCGCCGCCCTGCGCGAGGCCCAGGCACTGCGCACCGAGCGACAAAACGCGGTCAATCGCTTCGCCCAACTCGAAAGCCGCAATCTGGCGCCCCGCGCCGACGTCGAGGACAGTCGTGCCCAGCTTCAGCAGGTGGACGCGACCATCGCCGGGCTCGAGGCGATGCTCGAGAACTACCGGGTCAAGGCGCCCTTCGACGGCGTGGTCGGGGTACGCGATATCAGCGTCGGCACCCTGGTCACCCCGGGCACCGAGCTGACCACCCTGGACGACGTCTCCCACATGAAGCTCGACTTCGACGTGCCGGAGGTCCAGCTCGGTTCGCTGTCACGGGGGCTCACGCTTACCGCCACCACCGCGGCCTACCCGGACCGGGTGTTCGAGGGCGAGATCGCCACCATCGACTCGCGCATCGACCCGATCAGCCGCAGCATCTCGGTGCGTGCCCTGCTCGACAACGAAGAAAGGCTGCTGCGTCCCGGCATGCTGATGCGGGTGACCATCGCCAGAAGCCCGCGTCAGGCGCTGGTGATTCCCGAGTCCGCGCTGGTCCCGGAAGGCCAGCGCCAGCGGGTCTGGGTACTGACCACGCGTGAGCCGACGTCGACCGAGGCCGGAGAGGTGGTCCGCCGGGATATCGAGGTGGGCTCGCGGCGCGAAGGCGACGTGGAAGTCGTCAAGGGGCTCGAGGCCGGCGAGCTGGTGGTCACCCACGGCAATGACCGCCTGCATGAAGCCTCCCGGATCACGCTGATCGGCATCGAGGACGAGACCACCAGCGTCAGCGACATCCTGCTCGAGCAGCGCCAGGGAGACGACACCTGATGCGCCTGTCCGACGTTTCCGTCCAGCGCCCGGTGCTGGCCACCGTGCTCGCCGCCCTGATCGTCGCCTTCGGCCTGCTGGCGCTGACCCGTCTGCCGCTGCAGGAATACCCGACCATAGATCCGCCCATCGTCAGCATCCGCACCGCTTACCCCGGGGCGTCCGCCGACGTGGTCGAGACCCGTATCACCCAGGTACTCGAAGAGCGCATCGCCGGCATCGCCGGCATCGAGGTGATCTCCTCCACCTCCACCGACGGCAGCTCCAATATCAACGTCGAGTTCAGCCTGTCCACCGACATCGACGCCGCCGCCAATGACATGCGCGACCGTATTTCCGGCGCCGCCGACAATCTGCCGGACGAAGCCGACCCGCCGGAGGTGCGCAAGGAGGACACCAGCTCCGAGGTGGTGATGTGGCTGATGCTGTCCGGTGAGGGCTATACCACGGCGGAGCTGACCGACTACGCCGAGCGCTACCTGGTGGACAGCTTCTCGGTGCAGGAAGGCGTTTCCGGGGTGTTCGTCGGCGGCGCCAAGGAATACGCCATGCGGGTGTGGCTCGACAATGACGCCCTGGCCGCCCGTGGGCTGACCGTCAGCGACGTGGAGTCCGCGCTCAGGGCTGAAAACGTCGAGCTACCCGGCGGCGCGGTGGAGTCACAGGATCGTCAGTTCATGGTGCGCCTGCCACGAAGCTTCTCGACCCCGGAGGACTTCCGCGCCCTGGTGCTCGATCGCGGCGACGGCGGCTATCTGGTGCGGCTGGCCGACGTGGCCCGGGTGGAACTCGGCACCGTGGAGGAGCGCTCGCTGTTTCGCGGCAACGGCCAGACGGTGGTGGGCCTTGGCATGGTCAAGCAGTCCACCGCCAACGTCATGGCGCTGTCCAAGGCGGTGCGCGCCGAAATGCAACGGCTGTCCCCTCGCCTGCCGGACGGCATGAGCCTGTCACTCAACTACGACGCCTCCACCTTCGTCTCCGGCGCCATTCGCGAGGTGGTCAGCACCCTGTTGATCGCCATCGGCCTGGTGGTGGTGGCGATCTTCGTGTTCCTCGGTAACCTGCGCACCACCCTGGTGCCGGCGGTCACCGTGCCGGTCACCCTGATCGGCACCTTCGCCGCCCTGGCGGCCATGGGCTTCACCATCAACCTGCTGACCCTGCTGGCGCTGGTGCTGGCCATCGGCCTGGTGGTGGACGACGCCATCGTGGTGCTAGAAAACATCCATCGACGCATGCACCTGTACGGCGAGACGCCGCTGGTGGCGGCCTTCCGCGGTGCCCGCCAGCTGGCCTTTGCGGTTATCGCCACCAGCCTTGTGCTGATCGCGGTGTTCGTGCCCCTGAGCTTTATCCAGGGCGACGTCGGCAAGCTGTTCACCGAGTTTGCCCTGACCCTGTCGGCGGCGGTGGCCATCTCCACCCTGCTGGCGCTGACCCTGACCCCGATGATGGCCTCCAAGATCCTGTCGCCAAGCCTTCACGAGGGGCGCCTGGCCCACTGGGTCGACGAGGGGCTGAACTGGGCCCAGGGGGTCTACCGGGCTTGCCTGGAGGTCGTGCTCAAGGCGCGCTGGCTGGTGGTAGCCTGCTTTGTGGCGATGCTGGCCGGGATCGCCTGGCTGTATCCTCAACTGCCGGCCGAGTACACCCCGCGGGAAGACCGCGGCACCTTCTTCGTCATCATCAGCGGCCCGCCCGGCGCCACCTTCTCCTATATGGAGGACTACATGGACGAGGTCGAGGCGCGGCTGTTGCCCCTGCGCGAGACCGGCGAGGTCGAACGGGTGCTGATCATCGCGCCCCAGGGGCGCGGCAACACCGAGAACTTCAACTCCGGTTTCGCCATCGTCGGCCTGTCGGACTGGGCCGAGCGCCGGCCCGCCTGGCCGATCATGAACGAGGTGCGCCAGTCACTGGCCGACCTGCCCGGCATCCGTGCCTTCCCGGTGATGCGCCAGGGCTTCGGCGGCGGCACCGAACAGGGCGTGCAGTTCGTGCTTGGCGGGGGCAGCTACGAGCAGCTGGTGACCTGGCGCGACGCCCTGATGGACCATATTCGCCAGACCAATCCGAGACTGTTGAACCTCGAGAGCGACTACGAGGAAAACCAGCCCCAGCTCAACGTCAATATCGACTACACCCGCGCCGCGGATCTCGGCGTCACCGTCAGCGAGATCGGCCGCACCCTGGAGACACTGCTGGGTGGCCGCACCGTGACCCGCTTCACCGACCAGGGCGAAGAATACGACGTCATCCTCGAAGGCGAGCGCGGCTCCACCCCCACGCCGAGTTCCCTGGACAACGTGCGGGTGCGCTCGGACCGCACCGGTGAGCTGATCCCGCTGTCTAGCCTGGTCACCGTCGAGGCCTTCGCCGGTCCCAGCCAGCTCAACCGCTACAACCGCCTGCGCGCGATCACCCTGCAGGCCGACCTTGCCGACGGCTACTCCATGGGCGAAGCGCTGGACTACCTCGAGAACGCCGTCAGTGAGGTGCTGCCGGCGGGCGTGCAGACCGACGTCAAGGGCGCGGCCCGGGACTATCGCGAGTCCACCGGCGCCACCACCTTCCTGCTGGTACTCGGCACCCTGGTGGTCTTCCTGGTGCTGGCGGCCCAGTTCGAGAGCTTCGTCCATCCGCTGGTGATCATGCTGACGGTACCCCTGGCCATCGGCGGGGCCCTGCTCGGCCTGTGGCTGACCGGTCAGTCGCTGAATATCTATAGCCAGGTGGGCCTGGTCATGCTGGTGGGGCTCGCCGCCAAGAACGGCATTCTGATCGTCGAGTTCGCCAACCAGCTCAGGGACGAAGGCACCGAGTTCCGCGAGGCGCTGATGCGTGCAGCCATGACCCGCCTGCGTCCCATCGTGATGACCTCGGTCACCACCATCGCCGGCAGCGTGCCCTTGATCCTGTCCAGCGGCGCCGGCGCCGAGACGCGCATCGTCATCGGCACCGTGATCTTCACCGGCGTCGCCGCCGCCACCTTCTTTACGCTGTTCGTGGTACCGGTGGCCTACGATCTGATGGCCCGGCGCACCGGCTCGCCCGGCGACGTGGCGCGCAAGCTGGAGCGAGAGATGGAACAGTCGCCGGACGCCCACTGAACCGTTGTCCTGGAAACCAGCGTTCTAAAAACCTGCGTTCTCCAGGCAGTCGGCCAGGGTCTCCAGCGCCGGGACACCCTGGACGTCGGTGGCGAGCCAGGGCACCCGCGGACGCGGCAGGTGGGCGAAGGTCGCATCGATACGCGCAAGGTAGGTCTCTTCCTGCACGCGACGGGCGGCAAGAAAGTCGCCGTCCGCCTCTACCGGCAGTACGCGGTTGACCAGGGTGGCGGCAACGGGAACCCCCGCCTCCTCCAGCGACGCCACGGCACGGGCGGTCTCGAGGATCGGCAGGCGCTCCGGCGTCAGCACGAATAGGAAGCCATTGTGACTTGCGTCCTGGATGCGCCGGCGGGCCTGGTGAAACAGCCGCCGTCGCGCCAGCAGGGTCTCGGCGATATCCCGGATGCGCGGGTCCTGATCCCGGGACGCTGCCTCGTCGTCCGACTCGAACGGCGAGGCCACGTCGCGCCGAGAGCCAGGCGTCAGATGGGCCAGCACCTTGCCCAGATGCTCGGACTTGCGGCTGTGGGCGAGCAAGCCGTCGGTCCAGGCGGCCATGGCCTCGGGCAGGCTCAACAAGCGCAGCGTATGACCGGTGGGCGCGGTGTCGAACAGCACCAGATCGTAGGGCAGGCTGTCGTCGGTCATCAGCCGCGACAGCCGCTCCAGCAGCGCCGCCTCCTGGGTCCCCGGCGACTGCCGCGACAGGCGCATCTGACGTTCCAGCTCATCCATCATGGCAGGCGCCGCATAGCGCCGCATCTGGGCGGTCACCCGCGCCAGATGCGCCTCGACCTCGCGATCAGGATCGATCTCCATGGCGTCCAGCCCGGGTAATAGCCGCCGCGGGGTATCCCCGAGTTCACTGGCAAAGACGTCGCCCAGGCTATGGGCGGGGTCGGTGGAGGCCACCAGCACGCGCTTGCCTCGGCGTGCCGCCAGCACGCCCAGCGCCGCCGACATCGAGGTCTTGCCGACGCCGCCCTTGCCACCGACCCACAGCCGGCGACGATCCAGCAGTTCCTTCATGGTCTTCCCTTGTCCATTCTGGCCCCTTGTCAGCCCTGCCCTTGTCAACCCAACCCTTGTCAGCCCTGCCCTTGTCAGCCCGGCACAGCGTTACCTCTTGTCCTGGGCACACACTGTCCCGGCGATTGTTGCTAAAGGGTGTCGTGATGGTCCTCCGCCGCCGGTTCAGCAGCAGCGGAAGTCGTCCAGCGGTGAGCGCTCCATGCCCATGCGCTGATGCCAGTCGTGGAACCGTTCCATCAACAGCGGCTGCAGCTCCAGGGTGTAGTAGCCCACCGGGTTGGGCATGCCCATCAGCTCCGAGAACACCAGCAGCATGAACAGGTCATCCTCGTCGCGCCGGGCGCGGGCGATGGCACCGCGATACGGCGCCGAGTAGGACTCCTCGGCGAAGTGGCGCGCCGACGACAACCAGCGACGCCACTTGGCCAGACCCTCGTCGTGATCGCTCACGGCGCCTCCCCGCGCACTTCATGACGCAGCCGCTTGAGCGCCGAGGCGCACTCCATCGCCACCAGCACCGAGGCGATCAGCACCACGATATCGAGCGCCAGCAGGAAGTAGTTGCCTGCGACGAAGAAGCTCTTGAGCTGGGCCAGCAGCGCCAGCACCGTGACGATCAGCAGGAACACCAGGGGAATCAGGGTGTAATAGACCGGGCGATGGTTGCGCATCAGCATCACCGTGACCACCAGCAGGGTCAGGCCGGCCAGCAGCTGGTTGGTGGTGCCGAACAGCGGCCAGATGATCAGGCCACCGGAACCGTCTGCCCCGGCGCCGAAGGCCAGCACCAGGCACGACAGCACCGCCAGCAGGGTCGCCACCGCCGGCTTCTTCATCCACGGCTGGTCGTAGATCTCACCCCACTCCTGGAAGATGTAGCGCTGCAGGCGCAGGCCGGTATCCATGGTGGTGCCGGCGAACAGTGCCGCCATCACCGTGAGCAGGGTCGCGGCGGTGGCCTGGGGCAGGCCGATGCCGTTGTGGATGATGAAGGCACCGCCCTCGACGAAGGCGTTGACCCCACCCTTGCCGAAGGCGTCGTACATGGCCTGCCAGTCGCCGAGGGTGGCGAAGCCTGCGGTGGCCGCCAGGATCGACCCCAGCGCCAGCATGCCCTCGCCCACCGCGCCGAAGTAGCCGACGAAGCGCACGTCGGTCTCGCGATCCAGCTGCTTGGAGGTGGTGCCGGAAGACACCAGACCATGGAAACCGGAAATCGCGCCGCAGGCGATGGTCACGAACAACAGCGGGAACAGCGACGGCGTGCCCTCGGGTACATCGCTGTTGAAGCCAGGCGCAACAATGTCCGGGTTCAACAGCGCCAGGGCGCCGTAAAGGATGATCAGGCCGATGAACAGCTGCAGGCCGTTGATGTAGTCGCGCGGCTGCAGCAGCATCCACACCGGCAGCAGCGAGGCGATGGCGGCATAGCCGAACAGCAGGAGGATCCACACCGCCTGACCGGACAGCACGCCGACCTCGGTGGGCATCTGGATCGGCACCGTCGGCCCGATGCCGATCAGGGCGTAGAGCGCCACCACACCGATCACCGATACCAGGCCGAGGCCGATGATCCGGCGATAGATCAACTGACCGATGACCAGCGCCACCAGGATGGCGCCCCATACCGGGATGACCGCCGAGGGGAACTTCATCATCAGGCCGGCGATGACCACGGCAAAGACCGCGTTGACCATCAGCAGCAGCAGGAAGATCACGATCATGAAGATGCTGCGGGCGCGGGTGCCGACCACTTCCCCGGTGAGCGCGCCCACCGACTTGGCCTTGTTGCGCACGCTGGCCCAGATCGCGCCGGCGTCATGAACCCCGGCGAAGAAGATGGTGCCGAAGATGACCCACAAGAAGGCCGGTACCCAGCCCCAGATGACCGCGATGGCCGGGCCGACGATGGGTGCCGCTCCAGCCACCGAGGTGAAGTGGTGGCCCCACAGCACGTAGCGGTTGGTCGGCACGAAGTCGACGCCATCTTCGAACTCGTGGGCGGGGGTGACGAAGTCCCTGGACAGCTTCAAGATCTTCTCGGCGATGAACTTCGAGTAGATGAAGTACCCGAGGGCCATGGCGGCCAACCCCAGGACCAACACGATGACTGCACTCATGAGCGACTCCCTTGCGGCAGGTTATTGGTAACGGCCTTGCGTCGAGGATCCCTTCCTGAAAGCACAGCACCCGTAGCCACCAGGCTCTCCTCGACGTCCTACCCCCCTGCTTAACAGCTTTGTTTTTATTGGAAAAACAGCATCCTGGATATCCGCCAGAATGTGGACCGAGATCAACTATCGTTGCTGGATCTGTCGTTGCTGGGCCTGGCGCTGCTGGACCTGGCCTGGGGCTCGCCCGGCCCTGGCCAGAAGAAGGGATTGTGGGCCACCTCCCAGAGGTGCCCGTCTGGGTCGGCAAAGTAGCCTGAGTAGCCGCCCCAGAAGGCCTTCTGCCCCGGCTTGAGCAGGTTCCCGCCCGCTCGCCTGGCCTGGATCAGCACCGCATCCACCTCATCGGGGTCCTCGGCCATGTAGGCCAGGGTCACGCCACGAAAGCCCTCGCCTCCGGCGTTGACCATCAGGTCATCGGCCAGATCGTGCCAGCCATACAAGGCAAGCCAGGTCCCCTGCAGCGAGAAAAAAGCGATCCTGGGGGCGCTGTCCTCCAGACGCGGCCAGCCAAGTCCCTGTTGATAGAAGTCGATGGCCCGTTCGAGCGAGTGAACACCGAGGGTGATCATTCCGATACGCGGCTTGGGCGCGCGGGGTTCGACCTTTGCCATCTGGCCCTCCTGACGCTTTGGCGTACGACAGCTATTGCTGAGAGCCTAGACGGGAAAACTCTGATGCTGGAGATACAAAAAACCCGCCGTGTCGAAACGACACAGCGGGTATCAAGGTGGTTAAGCTTTTTCGTCGGATGCGTAGGCGATCGTCAGGTGTCGCGATCCTGTGGGTCTGAGGCACGCGCGCACTGACCGGGGTCTAGTCTAGCCTGGCTAGAATTGACCTGGCCTCGCCTCGCACCCGCCGTCGACAATCGCAGGCACCTTTCAGACAAGCCTCGGGCTTTCTTCGGAAGGTCGGCGAGCACCGGCACTTTTCGCGCAAGCCTTCCGCTTTATCCTTGGCCTTCGACAACCAGCTTATAGTCCAGGGTCGGATTCAGCGGGCAGGAGTAGACGTATTCACCGGGTTCCAGGCTGACGGCGAAATCCCCGGTCTGGCCGGTGCCGAGGCCACCGCCGGATACGCTGGGTAGCCGAGCGCGGTTGAGCAGGCCGTCGCCACGCAGCCAGAAACCCAGGTCATAGGGCACGCCCTCGTTCTTGACCCGGAACACATAGTCTCCGGCGGGCACTTTCAGCACCCTGGCCTCTGCCAGCCGCGCCTCACCGGTGTCGTCGTTGAAGGCCTCGCAGTCAGCCTTGCTCTGCGGGTGAATGCCGTGATCGGTGCCGTTCTCGCTTTCCAGGAACTGACAGCCGACCTGGGTCAACTCGATGACGGTTGCCTGACCGGAGGACGTGTCGGCTGCCTGGGCTTGCTGTGAATGGGCCGGCGCGACCCAGCCCAGTGCCCCCACCAGGCCGAAGGCCAGGGCCCAGCTCGCCCACCCCACCGTCTGGCCTTTCTCTCCATCCGCTTGCATGTTCGCCACCCTCCTTTGCATGATGATGCCTGGTCTGGTCATGGCGCCGACATTGCTGTGTTCACACCTGTATCTATCGCTACGTTAGAAGCAAGGTCGGGGCCTACCTGTCGTTGTCGCTATCGTTACGTCAGGCCTTACGACCGAGTGCAAGGACGGCAAAGCGTTGGCGTCGAACACGGAAGATCGGCCGCCATGGATGCCACAGCGACTATGCTGAGAAAATCCCGTCACGCTGCATCGCGACGTGAGTCCCGCCGTCCCCGACAAGGAGATTCAAGATGCTCGAGCAGATTCCCCACCCGGCCGAACACGTGGTCGCCATCCGCGCCGGCGGTACCGTGACCGCGCAGGAACTCCAGCAAGCCATCGATCTGATCGAAATGACCAAGAAGCGCTGCCCCAAGGTCAGCCTGGTGGCGGAACTCGATAACCTGCGATGGATGACCCTGACCGCGCTGCTACGTGACCTGGGCTATGGCCTGACCCAGATCGGCGAGCTTGACCACTACCATCGCGCCGCGGTGATCACCGACAAGGAGTGGATCAAGCACATCGCCCATCTCGAGGACAAGCTGGTCAGGAAGATCGAGATCCGCACCTTCTCCCACAAGGAGCACAGCGCGGCCATGGAGTGGGTGGCCGAACTGCCCGAAGCAGCCACCGATGACGCCGATGAAGAGCCCGAGCAAAAGGGCTACCACGGGGCCTGACGCACATCAGGCGCGAGCGGCTCAGTCGGATGCCTTGTCGCCGGTCTCGACGCCTGCCCCGACACCCGTATCGGCGGCTGTCGTGGCACCCGCCGTGCCACCTTCCCTGCGGCGCAGCAGGTGGGGGCCGAGCTGGTCGATGGCGGTTACCCCGAGCAGCGCCATGTTGCGCTCGATCTCCTCGCTCATCAGACGAATGGCGTGGGCGACCCCTGCCCCTCCGGCGACGCTCGCCGCATAGTTGAAGGGCCGGCCGACAAACACGAAGTCGGCCCCCAGCGCCAGCGCCTTGAGCACCTGGCCGCCGCGGCGAAAGCCCCCATCGATCATCACCGGAACCTTGCCCTCCACCGCCTTCACCACCTCGGGCAGCATGGTCATAGGCGCCACCGTAGCGTCGAGCTGGCGGCCGCCGTGGTTGGACACGATAAGACCGTCGGCGCCCGCCTGGCAGGCCCGGCGCGCGTCGTCGGGATGCAGGATCCCCTTGACCACCAGCTGGCCGGGAAAGCGCGAGCGCACGTGCTCGAGGGTCGACCAGTCCAGGTGACGCCGGCCGGCGAAGTCGCGGGCGGCATGCTTCGCCAGCACCGGCACCCCGCGCGTCGCCGCGTTGTTCTCGAAGTGGGGAACGCCATGACGCAGCAGGGTGCGCAGGAAGGTACCGGTGAGCCAGCGCGGACGTGTCAGTCCATCCCAGGCCAGCCGCGCGCTCGGCTTCAAGGGGCTCGAAAAGCCCGAGCGACGATGGTTTTCCGGGTTGGGCGGCACCGGGTAGTCGACGGTGATGACCAGACGCTTGTAGCCGGCCTGGATGACCCGCTCAAGCAGGGCGTCGATGCCCTCCAGGGTGCCGGGCAGGTAGGCCTGGAACCAGTCCGCGCCGGTGGCCTCGGCGAGTTCTTCCATGGGTATCAACGAGGATGCGCTGACGATCATCGGGATCTCGGCACGCTGGGCCTGTTCGGCCAGCACCATGTCGCCCCGGTAGGCGGTCAGCGCGCTGATACCCATGGGAGCGATACCGAAGGGCTGCGAGAACCGCTGCCCCAGCAGCTCCACCTCGGTGGAAATCGACGACACATTGACCAGCGCCCTGGGCAGCCAGTGCACTTCATTGAAGGCCTCGCGACCAGCCCTTGCCGTCTCGCCCTCCTCGGCCACGCTGGCGACATAGCCGAACAGGGGCCGCGGCAGGTGGCGACGCGCCGCCCGCTCGAAGTCGTCCAGACTCAGGATGCGCTCGAGACGTCGCTTCATGATGCCCTCCCTGCTCGCCAGGACGCCTCGTTGACGGCGTTGACCGGGCCTTCGCCGACCAGCGCGCCAATCAGGTTGTCCACCGCGCGCCGTGCCATGGCAGCACGGGTCTCGTGGGTGGCCGAACCGATATGCGGCAGCACCACCACATTGTCCATGCGCGCGAGCGGCGAGTCGGCGTCCAGCGGCTCCTGGGTGAAGACGTCGAGCCCGGCGGCGCGGATGGTGCCCTGTTCCAGCGCCTCGATCAGCGCCTTCTCGTCGACGACCTTGCCCCGGGCGATGTTGATCAGCGCGGCGGAGGGCTTCATCCGGGCAAGGGCGTCGGCGTCGATCAGGTGATGGGTGTCATCGCTGTAGGGCACCGCCAGACAGACGATGTCGGCACGCGCGAGCAGCTCGTCCAGGGTGCAGTGTTCGGCGCCGAGGTGTTGCTCGAGCTCAGGCTTCGGCGCCCGCGCGGTGTACAGCACCGACATGCCGAAGCCCAGCGCGCCGCGCCTGGCGATCGCCGCGCCGATACGCCCTGCGCCGACGATGCCCAGTGTCTTGCCGTGCACGTCGTGACCAAACTGGTCGGGCCCGACATGGGACGTCCAGCGTCCTTCACGCACCATGCAGGACAGCTCCACCAACCGCCGCTGGGTCGCCATGATCAGGGCAAAGGCGGTGTCTGCGGTGGTCTCGGTAAGCACGTCCGGGGTATTGCACAGCAGGATGCCCCGACGATTCATCGCCTCGAGCGGCAGTTGGTCGTAGCCTACCGAGATGGTCGACACCACCTCGAGATGAGGCGAGCGCTCGAGCATCGCCTCATCGAGTTCGAGCTTGCCGCCGATCAGACCGTGGGCGCTGGCCATCGCTGCCTCGAAGGCCTCGCGATTGCCCTCGTTCAGATCCTCGAAATAGTCCACCTGCCCCACCTCGTTCAAGGCCGCGAGTTCCTCCTCGCCCAGCCGCCTCAGGGCGACGATACGAGGCGCCTGCCCACGATCGCGGGCAGCGGGTGCTTTATCCATGTTGTTCCTCCTTGAGTCCCGGCATGGCGAAGTCTCGCTCTTCCAGCGCCGCGATCAGCTCCTGGCGACGCCCTGCGGCCAGTTCAATCAAGGGCGGGCGTAGCGTCGCCCAGGACGCCTGTCCCGAAAAATGTGCGGTAGCCGCCTTCATCGCCGGTATCAGCGGGTAGCGCTCGAATAGATCGCGCATGGCGTTCAGCCCTGCCTGGCGTTCATCGGCCTCGGCTGTCAGCCAGTCGGCGGCAAGCCCGGCGATGGCCGCCGGATTGACGTTGGCGGTGGCACTGATGCAGCCCGCTCCCCCGCCGCGCAGCGTATCCAGCAGAAAACGCTCGCTGCCGGCGTACACCGCAAAGCCGTCGGCGCCGAAGGCGTCGATCAGTGCCTGGGTGTTGGCGAAGTCGCCACCGCTGTCCTTGATCCCCGCGACCATCTCGGGGAAGGCCTCGCGCAGACGTGCGATCAGCTCGATCGACAGCGGCACCTGGGCCACCGGCGGAATATGGTAGAGATACAGCCGCAGGCGCGCATCGCCTACCCGCTCGATGACCTCGGAATAGTAGCGATAGAGGCCCTCGTCGCTGACGCCCTTGTAGTAGAACGGCGGCAGCATCAGCACTCCGGCCGCGCCCATGTCTACCGCGTCGCGGGTCAGCGTGACCGTATCGTCGATGGCGCAGTGGCCGGTGCCCGGCATCAGCCGTGAGGGATCGATGCCCGCCTGCCCCAGTTGTGAGAGCAGCTCGCGCTTCTCGCCAAGGGTCAAGGAGTTGGCCTCGGAGTTGGTGCCGAACACCGCGAGTCCGACCCCGTGGGAGTCAAGCCAGCGGCAGTGGGAAATGAAGCGCTCGGTATCGACGGCGAGATCCGACGTGAAGGGGGTGATCACCGGCGACCAGGCGTCGCCGGCATGGGCCAGGTTGGTGGCTGTCATGATGCGATTTCCTTGAATGGGGTGGAGCGCTCGATCGAGGTCGGGCCCCGCCCGACCAGCGTCCGACGACGACGGGTCACGACCATGGCTCGCTGGCGTAGCGCTCCAGCGCCTCGCTATCGAAGTTGAAGCCAAGGCCCGGGGCGCTCGGCAGCAGCAGGTTGCCGTCGGAGAACTGAAGCTGGGTGTCGATCAGCCGGCGGAAGTTGAGGACCTGGTCATCGGCGAAGAACTCCACCATGCGCGCGTTGGGCGCCGAGGCCACCAGGTGCACGTGCAGGTCGTGGAACCAGTGGGGATAGACCTCGACCCCGTAGCTCGCCGCCGTGGCGGTGATGCGGCGAAATTCGGTGATGCCACCGCACACCGCAGCGTCGGTCTGCAGGATCATCGCCGCCTCCTTGTCCAGCAGCTCCTTGAAGCGCCAGCGTCCGGCCTCGATCTCGCCGGTGGCGACCGGCACCGGGGTACGCTCGGCCAGACGGCGGTGGTTGTCGATGTCGTCGGGGCTGAACGGCTCCTCGATCCAGAACGGCGAGTACGCTTCGGCCATGCGCATGAACTCGAGCGCAGATGGCAGGTCGCGCCAGGCGTTGTTGGCATCCATCATCACCGCCACATGGGGGCCGACCGCCTCGCGCACCGCCGCCAGTCGCGCCTCCTCCCCGGCCAGGTCCTCGCGGCCCACCTTCAGCTTCACCGCCTTGAAGCCCTGCGCGACGTAGCCGGCCATTTCCTCGCCCAGCATCTCCGGCGTCTTGCCGTCGAGGTAGTAGCCGCCACTGGCGTAGGCCGGGACGCTGTCGCTGTCACTCGCCCCCAGGTACTTGTACAGCGGCAGCCCCGCCGCCCGGGCGTTGCGATCCCACAGGGCGGTGTCGAGAATGCTGATGGCCCGCATCACCGAGCCGCAGCGACCATGCAGCAGAGACTCCTGATACATGGCCTGCCACAGGCCTTCGGTGGCGTGGGCATCGGCCCCCAGCAGTACTGGCCTCAGCAGCTCACGAACCGCCTGTGATACCAGCAGACCGGCATTGTTGCCGCCGTAGCAGAAGCCGATCCCGACCACGCCGTCGTCGCCTTCGACCTCCACCAGGGCGTAGTCGCGCTTGAACACCTGACGATTGGAGAAGCTGGTGGGATGGTCCAGCGGAACACTGATGGTGCGGGCACGGACGTCGCTGATACGCGTCATGGTGGGCTCCTTTCAAGATATTGTTGTGGTTGTCGCTAGCATGGTTGCTGGCGTTGATGAAGCGCTGTCACCGCTATTGAAGCGGTGACAGCGCCTCGATCAGCCGGTGCGTGCCCCGCGCCGCAACGAGCTTCGCAGCCAGCGGAAGACCGGCGTGGCCTGGAGGATCGACAGCACCGCGATGCCGAGCAGCACCATGGCGATGGGGCTTTCGACGAAGATCATCGGGCTGTTCTGGCCGATCAGCATCGACTGCTGGAAGCTGGTTTCCATCACCGGCCCCAGGATCAAACCGATGACCATCGGCGCCGGTGAGATGCCGGCCTTGTTCATCCAGTAGCCGAACAGGCCGAAGCCGAGCATCAGCCCCACCTCGAACAGACTGTTGTTGATGGCGAAGGCGCCGATCACGCACAGGGTGATGATGGCGCAGGCGACGAAGCTGTCCGGCACCTTGGTCACCCCGACGCACAGCCGGGTGAACATCAGCCCCACCGCCAGCAGGCCGACATTGGCGAAGATCACCGCCCAGATCAGGGTGTAGGTGACATCGCCATAGTCGGTGAGCAGGTTGGGGCCTGGCAGGATGCCCTGGACCATCAGCGCTCCCAGCAGGATGGCGGTGGACGAGCTGCCGGGAATGCCGAGGGCGATGGTCGGAATCAGGGCGCCGCCGACCACCGCGTTGTTGGCGGCCTCGGGGGCGGCGACGCCGGCGATGTCGCCCTTGCCAAAGCGGCTCTTGTCCTTGGCAAAGCGCTTGGCTTCGTTGTAGGCAAACCAGCTCGCGGTGTCGCCGCCGGTGCCGGGGATCAGGCCGGTGACGATACCGATGCCGCCGGAGCGCAGGATGTTGGGCATCAGCGTGCGCAGCTCTTTCAGCCGCGGCACCAGCCGATCGGTGATCTTGCTGGCCACCTTGTCGCTGTCGTGGGCGTTTTCGATCAGGATCAACGCCTGGGGAATCGAGAACAGCCCGATCAGCGCCACCGTGAATTCGATGCCGGAAAACAGGTTGATGTTGCCGAAGGTCATGCGCGGTGTGCCGGTGATCAGGTCCATGCCCACGGTGCTGAGCAACAGCCCCATGATGCCGGACAGCAACCCGCTGACGATGGAGCCCTGGGACAGCGAGCCGATGATGGTGATGCCCAGCACGGCGATGGCGAACAGCTCCACCGGGCCGAACTTCAACACCAGCACCCCCAGCAACGGTGCGGCGGTCAGCAGGGCGATACCGCTCATCAGGCCGCCAAAGAAGGAGGCGAACAGCGACACCCCCAGCGCCTTGCCCGCCTGGCCCTGCTGGGACAGCGGAAAGCCGTCGAGCACCGTGGCCGCCGCCGAGGGCGTGCCTGGGGTCCGCAGCAGGATGGCGGCGATGGAGCCGCCGTAGGAGGCGCCGACGTACAGCGAGGCCAGCATGCTGAGCCCCGTCGCCGGGTCCATGGTAAAGGTCAGCGGCAACAGCAACGCCAGCGCCATGGTGGCGGACAGCCCCGGCATGGCGCCGACGAACAGCCCCAGCAGGGTGCCGCCGAGGATCAGCGCAATATTGGTGAAGGTGAGCACGTTGCTCAGCCCCACCATCACAAGCGAGTCGTTCATAGGGTCAGGCTCCAGGTTCGCGCGGGTGCAATGACGACCTCAGCGAAGCCGATCGGTGTGGCGAAGCGCACGACAGGACTTAAAACAGCGGTGGCAACAGCGGCACGGGCAGGCCCAGAAAGCCGATGAACACCAGGCAGACCACGGTGATCAGGCCGGCGATGCCGATCAGGCTGAAACGCAGTGACACATGGCGCACCAGCCACAGTGAAAGGCCCATGAAGGCCGCCGTGGCGACTACATAGCCGAGCCAGGAGATGCTGTAGATGTAGACGGCGGCGAATACGAACACCGCCATCGCCTTGAGCGGCCTGGCGGGCGGCGCGGGCGCGCTATCGCCTTCGGTGAGTTCGCCCTCGGCCAGCTGACTGCCCTCGAGGGTGGGCGCGGCGCTCGAAGAGGCCTGGGCCCGCGCGCGGGAATGCGCGGTCAACTCCTGCACGATCATGGCGATGGCGAACAGTCCCACCACCACCGCGTAGATCAGCGGCATCCGCGCCGCGGCGTCGGGATAGCCCAGCGAGGTGACCCCGAACAGCGTGGCCACCCCCAGGGCGAAAAGGCCAAACAGCAGGCGACTGAGTTTCATCAGTATGACTCCCTCGGTCGCTTGCCGACGGGCCAGGCCCGTCGGCAAGCGCACCGATCAACCGTTGATCTCGTCCTTCACGCTGGCCCAGATCTCCTCGAACTGGCCTTCCATGTCCTCGATCATCTGGCGATAGTCGTCGCCGGTCTGGATATCGAGGTTCATGGCCCGCTCCTCGGCGACCTTCTTGAACTCCTCGTTGGTCTTGAGTGCCTCGAAGGCGTCGATCAGCTGCTGGCGCGCCTCATCGGGGATGCCGGCCGGTGCGCTGTAGCCACGTGAGGAGCCGGCCACCACCTCGATGCCCTTCTCGCTCAGGGTCGGCACGTCGGGCAGCATCGACAGGCGCTCGCGGGCAAACACCGCCAGCGGCCTCAGGCTGCCGGACTGAATGTGCCCGTAGACGTTGCCCAGGTTGTTGAAGCTGGCGTCGATCTGCCCGCCCATGGCGGCGGTGGCCGAAGGTCCGTCACCCTGGAACGGCACCTTCTGGAAGCTGATCCCCGAGGCCTGCTCGATCAGGATGGTGGAGAAGAAGTCGTCACCGCCCACGCCGGAGTTGCCCACGGTGATGGTGCCCGGGTTCTCTTCGGCGGCGGCCAGGAACTCCTCCACCGTCTCGTAGGGGCTCTCCGCCGGGACCACGATGATGCCCGGGTCGGTCACCACATTGGCGATCGGGGTCAGCTCGTCCACCGAGTAGGTGATGGTGTCGTTCATGATGTAGTTGGTCATCAGCATCGGCGTATTGGTGATGCTGATGGTGGTGCCGTCGGCCTCGGTCTGCTTGGCCAGACGGGTCCAGGCGATGGCGCCGGTAGCCCCCGGCAGGTACTCGTTGACGAAGTCCACTCCCAGCGACTCGCGCAGGAACGGCTGGGTCAGCTGGGCCAGGGCGTCACTGCCCCCGCCGGCCTTGAATCCCTGCAGCACCTTGATCTCGTCGCCGGCGGAGTACTCCGCCATGGCGGCGCCGGGCAGAAGCAGGGTCGACAGAAGGATGGCGGCGTAAGCTCCACGATGTTTCATGGCTGCACCTCTTGTGCGGTTGTCGTTGTCTTTATCGTTGTCTTGCACTGGTACGTGCGACGGGCGCGGTCATCGCGCACCTGCTCAGGCGCTGTCTTCGAGCGCTGGGCCCTGTCTCAGGACGCTGGGGCGCTGTCTTGGGGCGCTGAGTCGGGGCGAAGGCGCCGGGCACGTCGTGACTGCCAGATTCAACGTAGACGGTCGCCAATAAAATTGTCAATAATCTTGTTAACCATCTTTTCTCGTCCTAACCTAGCTAGCGAACCACGACGCAACGCCCTCCTGCGAAGGGGCTGTTCGGCGCCAGCGCTAAAGATACGAGGACCGATCGATGAGCCAGGACTCAGACAACAACCACAACAACGCCACCCGGGGCATGTCCAACCGCCTGACCAACTACGGTGACGCCGACTTTTCGCTGTTTCTGCGCAAGGCGTTCATCAAGGGCATGGGCTATACCGACGATGCGCTGTCGCGGCCGGTGATCGGCATCGCCAACACCTACAGTGGCTACAACGCCTGTCACGGCAACGTGCCGGGGCTGGTCGAGAGCGTGAAACGAGGGGTGATGCTGGCCGGCGGGCTGCCGGTGGAGTTCCCCACCATCACCCTGCACGAGTCCTTCGCCCACCCCACCAGCATGTACCTGAGAAACCTGATGGCACTGGACACCGAGGAGATGATCCGTGCCCAGCCGATGGATGCGGTGGTGGTGATCGGCGGCTGTGACAAGACAGTGCCGGCCCAGCTGATGGCGGCGGCCAGCGCCGATATACCCACCGTCCAGCTGGTCACCGGGCCCATGCTGTCGGGCTCCCATCGCGGCACCCGGGTCGGCGCCTGTACCGACTGCCGTCGCTACTGGGCGGCCTACCGCGGCCAGGACATCGACGACGCCGAGATCAGCGAGGTCAACGACAAGCTGGTGCCTACCGTGGGTACCTGTTCGGTGATGGGCACCGCCAGCACCATGGCCTGCCTGGCCGAGACCCTGGGTATCATGCTGCCCAACAGCGCCACCGCGCCGGCGGTCTACGCCGACCGCCAGCGCATCGCCGAGCAGTCCGGGACCGAGGCGGTACGGCTGGCCCGTGACGGGGTCACGCCCTCCCAGATCCTGACCCCCAAGGCCTTTGAAAATGCCCTGCGGGTGCTGCTGTCACTGGGAGGGTCGACCAACGGTCTGATCCACCTGACCGCCATCGCCGGTCGGCTGGGCATCGACATCGACCTGGACGCCTTCGATCGCATGAGCCGCGAGACGCCGGTGCTGGTCGACCTCAAGCCCTCCGGCGAGGGCTACATGGAGGATCTGCATCGCGCCGGCGGCCTGCCGACGCTGCTGCGAGAGCTGAAGCCCCTGCTGCACCTGGACACCATGACGATCAATGGTCGCACCCTGGGCGAGAACATCGACGCGGCGGTGCATCTGGTCGAGCAGCCAGTGGTGCGCCCACGCTCCCGCCCTGTCTACGCACAAGGCGGTATCGCCGTGCTGCGCGGCAACCTGGCCCCGGCCGGCGCCATCATCAAGCAGTCGGCGGCGTCTGCGGAGCTGATGCAGCATCGCGGACGGGCGGTGGTCTTTCATTCGCTGGAGGATCTGGCGACGCGCATCGACGATCCGGACCTGGACGTCAACGCCGACGACGTCCTGGTGCTGGCCAACATCGGCCCCAAGGGTGCTCCGGGCATGCCCGAGGCCGGATACATTCCGATCCCGAAGAAGCTCGCCACCCAGGGCGTCAAGGACATGGTGCGCATCTCGGACGGACGCATGAGCGGCACCGCCGCCGGCACCATCGTGCTGCACGTATCGCCGGAGGCCGCCGAAGGAGGGACGCTGGGCCTGGTGCGCGACGGCGACATCATCGAACTCGACGTCTCTGCCAACCGTATTTCGCTGGAGGTGGACGAGCAGACCCTGGAGAGCCGCCGCCAGCAGACCACGGCCCCGCCGCGTGAGCAGCCACCGATGCTCGGCTATCGTCGGCTGTTCATGGAGCAGATCCTGCAGGCCGACCAGGGCTGTGACTTCAAGGTGTGCCGCCCCGAGTCCCACTGTCGCGTGCCGACCCAGGAGTGAGGAAAGTCATTCGAGCCGATGAAGGCGGTGAGCGCTATTGATAGACTGGAGTCGGCGACGGGACCGTCTCGTCGCCGCTTCACCATCGTGATCGCAGAGGATGCGAGATGAGCCAGGTCAGCGTGCAGGACCCTTCCAACAGCACCCGTCGTCCCAGCGCCACCAGAGTGGCGGAGGACATCGTCGGCAGTGTCGAGGAGGACATCGTGCTGGGGCGTCTGCACCCCAGGGAGCGGCTGGTCGAGGAGGACCTGATCGAGCGCTTCGACTGCAAGCGCCACGTGGTGCGTCAGGCGCTGTTCCAGCTCGAGAGCATCGGCCTGGTCGAACGCATCAGGAACCGCGGCGCCTTCGTCAAGGCCTACACGCCCGAAGAGGTCGAGCAGCTCTACGCCATGCGTGAGATCCTCGAACTCGCCGGTGTCGACGCCCTGCCACTACCGGCGCCGGAGCCGTGGCTGAGCGAACTGGAGGACATCCATCAGCGCTACAGCGCTGCCGTGGACGCCCATGATCTGCGACGGGTATTCCACCTCAATATCGCCTTTCACCGCACCCTGTTCGCGGCGACCGGCAATCCCTACCTCTACGAAACCATCAACGAGTTCGCCCAGAAGGCCCACGGCATTCGTTTTATCGCCATCGCCGACAGCCACAGCCTGTCCCGCGCGCGCCACGAGCATCAGGCGATGATCGAGGCGATCCGCCAACAGGACCGCCACGCACTGCGCGAGCTATGCCGGCAGCACCTGCTGCCCTCCAAGAATCGCTACCTCGAGCTGCATCCTTCCAATCGCTAGGCGCTAACATCCGTCGCAGGCATCCCTTGAAGGCGCCCCTGGCAGGCGCCCCTGGCGACCTCCGGGAACTGACGCGCCATTCGCCTCTTCCAGCGCTTCCTGGGCGAGCCATCAGCGAGCCATCAGCCTTGCTCGCAGGCGCCCTTGGCGACCTCCCAGGACTGACGGATATGATCTTCGAGAAGGTAGCGGGCATCGTGGATACGCCGGTCCAGCGCCAGCTCGACCAGCTCGCCGTGCTGGGCATCGAGGCGGTCACGAATCTCCGGGTTGCCCGGTGCCAGACGACGATAGCGATCGAACTGATCGTGCAACTGCTCGATGAAGCGCAACAGCCAGTGTGAACCACAGGGCGCCAGCAGGGTGCGGTGAAAACGCTGGTGGGCCTGCTCCCACTGTTCGATCTCGCCCTGGGCCTTGTTGGCCCGCGACAGACGATGGCTGGCGGCCAGCAACTGCGACTCCCACTCGGCGTCACCCTCCTGGAAGGCCTGGGTCAGCGCCATGCACTCCAGCTGCATACGTAGCCGAGAGATATCCTCGAGTTCTTCCGCCGACAGCGGCGGCACCCGGAAGCCGCGCTGATTGTGCTGCTCCAGCAGGCCGTAGGCGGCCAACCGGTTGAGCGCCTCCCGCAGCGGGCTCAGCCCCACCTCGTAGCGCTCTTTCAGCGCGCTGATGGCGAGCTTCTCCCCCGCCGCGAAACGCCCACGGATCAGGTCCTGCTTCAGCGCACTGAACACCTGGCTCGCCGCCGTTTCGCCGCTCGCCGCCACCTCGGCTGGTTGGGAATTGATCATGACAACACTCGCAAATAACAGGCTTGCAGAGTACGTCGGCAATTGACGTTCGCCAAGCGCTGGGCCATAGTTTTTCCAAAATATCGATATTAACTACAGTAGACGATATTTCTTACAACGATCGAGATATTTCTTCCACAAGGGTCGATATCTCTGACAAAACAGGCCCTGACACAGAATGCCCCGACACAGAAAGCCCTGACCCAACAGGGCGGAGCCTGTCCCCTTCACCACAACAACAGCAACGGAACACGCCCATGTCCCAAGACGCTTCCCCTTCGACAGCGCCCGCTGTCTCGCTGTCTGGCCCTCGCCATCTGATTCTGCTCATCGCCGCCATCGGCAGTCTGCTGGTCGGCATCATGGGTCTTGGCATTCCCACCGCGGTGGCGCTGATCGTTGCCGGCGCCATCGCCATGACGCTATGCCTTGCCTGGGGGATCGCCTGGTCCCGCCTTGAAAGTGATCTGCTCAAGGGCATCCAGGCCATGCTGGTGCCCATTCTGATCCTGATGAGCGTCGGCATGATGGTGGGGGTATGGATGCTTTCCGGCACCATTCCTGCCATGGTCACCCTGGGCCTCGAGTCGCTGACGCCGGGGCTCTTTCTGGTCGTGGCCTGCCTGTCATGCTCGCTGATGTCGGTCATGGCCGGGACCTCCTGGGGCACCCTCAGCACCATCGGCGTGGCACTGATGGGGGTCGCGCTGGGACTCGGCATTCCCCCGGCCTACGCCGCCGGTGCCATCGTCACCGGCACCTTCTTCGGCGACAAGCTGTCGCCGCTGTCGGATACCACGGTGATGGCCTCGGCGGTATGCGAGGTCAATATCATCACCCACATCCGCCATATGCTGTATTCGACCCTGCCGGCCTACCTGATCGCCCTGGTGGTCTACGCCTGGCTCGGCAGCGACGTCGCCACCTCCGGGGCGACCCTCGCCGGTGACGGCATGTCGACCCAGACCCAGGCGATCATCGACACCCTGGCCGCCACCTTCAGCGACAATCTGCTGACCCTGTTGCCGCCCCTGGTGGTGTTCGGCTGCATCCTGGCCAAGAAGCCGGTGCTGCCCGCCTTCATGCTCGGCATCGTCAGCGCGGCGCTGATCGCGGTGGTGCTCCAGGGCGCGAGCCTTTCCGAGATCGGTTCTGCCATGAACGCAGGCTTCGTCGCCGATACCGGGGTCGCCATGGTCGACAAGATGCTGTCCCGGGGTGGCCTGCAGGGCATGATGTCCACCGTGGCGGTGCTGATCGCCGCCGCCGTATTGGGGGCCCCGTTCAAGAGTGCCGGCACCCTGGACGCCGCCATCGCCTACCTGGCCCGACGCCACGCCGGACGGCGCCAGGTGCTCGGTGGCTCCATGGCGCTGCATAGCCTGGCCTTTCTGCTGACCGGCAGCTACTACGTGACCTTCTCGCTGCTTGGTCCGCTGCTGCGCCCGCTGGTCGCCAGCAGTGGCAGCCCGACCAGGAACCTCTCACGTATCCTCGAGGACACCGGCACAACCCTGTCGCCGCTGGTGCCCTGGGGCGTCACCGGCGCCTTCACCGCCGCCACCCTGGGGGTCGCCACCGCCGACTTCTTCGTCTACGCCATCCTCTGCTACGGCGCCATCGCCTTCTCGTTGCTCTATGTACTCACCGGCCTGACCCTGGGTCATGGCAGCGACGAGCGCCAGCCGGCCGGCTCCGCCTCCGGGGCCTGATATTCCGCCAGGGCCTGCGTCACTGCTGGATCGCGGCCACGATGAACATCACACCCGCCATCATACTCGGGGCCCGCCTTGCCGGGCCCCGAACCGTTGGATCGCTCTTCAGGGGATTGACGGCCTTTCGAGGGCGCGGCATAGTCGGGTCATAAAATCGATTTTTAACACCAATAACGATTGATCCGATCCAGCTTGGATCAGCGACCTCGAGTCAGCCACCTTGAAGAGAGACGCCATGTCTTCCCAGCGCGCGAACCCCAGCTCCCTGTCCACTCCCTACCCCGATGCCACGCCCTACCCGTCCCGGCGCAGCCCGACCTATTCTCGCGATGGCATGGTGGCGGCGTCCCAGCCCCAGGCCGCGCAGATCGGCCGCGATATGCTCGCCCGCGGCGGCAACGCGGTGGACGCCGCCATCGCCACCGCCGCCGCGCTGACGGTGGTCGAGCCCACCGGCTGCGGCATCGGCGGCGATGCCTTCGCGCTGGTGTGGATCGCCAACGACGATCAGGGCAACGGCGAGCTGCACGGGCTCAACGCCAGCGGCGTGGCGCCCCAGGCGCTGAACCGGGAAGCACTGGTCGAGGCCGGCCACGACAAGGTCCCGCTCTACGGCTGGACCCCGGTGACGGTGCCCGGTACGCCATCCGCCTGGGCCGAACTGTCGCGCCGCTTCGGCAAGCTGGACTTCAAGACCCTGCTCGAACCCGCCATTCGCCTGGCCCGCGACGGTTTTCCGGTGTCACCGGTCATCGCCAGCCTGTGGCAGCGCGACACCGTGACCTTCCACAAGCACCTCGAAGGCGAAGCCACCCAGCCCTGGTTCGACACCTTTACCTTCGATGGCCGCGCTCCCGACGCCGGTGAGTGGTTTCGCAACGAAGACCAGGCCAGGACCCTGGAGGCCATCGCCGAGAGTCAGGCGGAGAGCTTCTACCGGGGCGAGCTGGCCGAGGCCATCGACGCCTTCTCGCGTCGCACCGGCGGCTATCTGCGCAAGGACGACCTGGCGGCCTATCAGCCCGAGTGGGTCACCCCGATCTCGGCCCGCTACCGCGACGTCGACGTCTGGGAAATCCCGCCCAATGGCCAGGGCCTGGTGGCGCTGATGGCGCTGCGCCTGCTCGATGGCTATCCGGCGTCCCACCGCGACGACCCGGAACTGCTGCATCGTCAGCTCGAGGCGATGAAGCTCGCCTACACCGACGGCAAGACCCATATCAGCGAGCCACAGGCCATGACCTACACGGTCGAGGAGCTGTTGTCCGACGCCTACACCGAGGCCCGTCGCGAGCTGATCCAGGACGCGGCCATCGACCCGCAGCCGGGCAAGCCCAGGGCCGGTGGCACCGTCTATCTGGCCACTGCTGATGCGGACGGCAACATGGTGTCCTTCATCCAGAGCAACTATCACGGCTTCGGTTCCGGCATCGTGGTGCCGGAAACCGGCATCGCCTTGCAGAACCGCGGTCACGACTTCAGCCTCGACGAGAGCCACGACAATGTGCTCAAGCCCGGCAAGAAGACCTTCCACACCATCATCCCGGGCTTCCTGACCCGAAACGGCAAGGCGTTGGGGCCCTTCGGCGTGATGGGCGGCTTCATGCAGCCCCAGGGCCACGTCCAGGTAGTGATGAACCTGGTCGACTTCGGCCTCAACCCCCAGTCGGCGCTGGACGCACCGCGCTGGCAGTGGATGGGCGGTCGTACCATCGGTATCGAGCACGGCTATCCGGCACCGCTGGTACGTGCCATGGCCGCACGTGGTCATCGCATGCAGGTGGATACCGACAGCCGCAGCTACGGCCGTGGCCAGGTGATCCTGCGTGACCCCGAGACCGGCATCTACTGTGGCGGCACCGAGCCCCGCACCGACGCCACCATCGCGGTGCTCTGACCCATGAGCGTACAAGCTTCGCTATTTGCCGCCTTCTTTCGCATCGGCATCTTCGGCTTCGGCGGAGGTCCGTCGATGATCCCGCTGGTCCACCAGGAGGTGGTCAAGCGCCACGCCTGGATGGACGACGACGCCTTCGCCGATGTCCTGGCCATCGGCAATACCCTGCCGGGGCCCATCGCCACCAAGATGGCCGGCTACATCGGCTATCGGGTCGGCGGGGTGTTCGGCGCCATCAATGCGGTGGTGGCGGTGATCGTGCCGGTAATCTTCGCCATGATCGCGCTGCTCGGCCTTTACAGCCGCTACGGCGACCAACGCTGGGTGCAGGGCATGGGGCTGGGCGTGGTGCCGGTGGTGATGGTGATGATGGCCCAGCTGACCTTCGACTTCTTCCAGAAGTCCCGGGCCGGGCTCGGCGTGGTCGCCACCCTGGTCATGGGAGTGGCCGCCGGTGGCCTGATCTATGGTCTTGGCGTGCACCCGGGACTGATCATCGGCGCCATCCTGATCGCCGCCCTGCTCAGGCCCGAGAAACCCCGCAACGCCCCTGAAGGAGGTCGTACCTGATGATCTACTGGCAGCTGTTTCTGGCCTTCTTCATTCCCAATATCGTCGGCTACGGCGGTGGCCCCGCGATCATTCCGCTGATCGAGAACGAGGTGGTCGGCACCTACGGCTGGATGACCCACCAGGGCTTCGCCGAGACGCTGGCGCTGGGCAATGCCCTGCCGAGCCCCATCGCCACCAAGATGGCCGGCTATATCGGCTATGAGGTAGCCGGCGCCGGCGGCGCCATGGTGGCGGTGCTGGCCACCGTCGGTCCCTCGCTGCTGTTGATGCTGGCGGCCCTGGGCACCCTCTATCGCTACCGCGACTCGATCAAGGTCAAGTCCATGAGCCAGTGGGTCCGTCCTGTCGTCATGGTGCTGATGGCCTACCTGACCGTCAGCTTCCTCAAGGAGGGCATGGCGACATCGGGCCTGGTGCACACCCTGATCATCGCC
The DNA here is from genome assembly GCF_030733595.1 of Halomonas sp. MMSF_3323. Taxonomy (NCBI): domain Bacteria; kingdom Pseudomonadati; phylum Pseudomonadota; class Gammaproteobacteria; order Oceanospirillales; family Halomonadaceae; genus Halomonas; species Halomonas sp. MMSF_3323. Next base: position 74,385 of record NZ_JASHIT010000027.1, read on the forward strand.
GCTGTGGCAGCACTGCTGCTGCTCAAGACCCGCGTACACCCGGCCCTGGTGGTGTGCTTCGGGCTGGGCTACGGCGCCCTGCTGCTGGGCTGAGAGACGACACGACACCACCGATCCATCCACAACAACACGCGTGACCTTCGATCCACCCATAACAATCAACCCGACCATCCATCCCAACAATCACAGACAAAAGCCCTCGACGCACAGGACAATCCCATGACCCTGCACCGTACCCCGTCAAAGACCGCTCTTTCCCGCCGCTCTTGCACCCGGACCGCGCTGGCCCTGATGGTCTCTGCCTCCGCCCTGGCCGCCGCCAGTGTGGCCGTGGCCCAGGACGCCTACCCTGACAAGCCGGTGGAATTCATCGTGCCCTGGTCGCCGGGCGGCGGCAGCGACACCCTGATGCGCCTGGTCGCCAACCACGCTGAATCCCAGCTTGGTCAGCCGATCCCGGTGATCAACATGCCCGGGGTCAGCGGCACCACTGGCCTCAAGGAACTGTCCCGGCGTGACGCCGACGGCTACACCATCGGTCAGGTCCATGAAGGCCTGATGGTGGCCCACCACACCGGCCTGACTCAGCTCAACTACGACGACTTCGAGCCGGTGGCGGGTGTCACCCAGTCACCCCAGTACCTGACGGTTCCTGCCGGCGCGCCCTACACCACCTTCGAGGAGTTCGTCGAGTACGCCAAGGCCAATCCGGGTGAGGTCCGCTTCGGCGTGACCCTGGGCGGCGTGCCGCATATCCACGCCGCCATGATGGAAGAAGCCGAAGACCTGCAATTCCGCTACGTCGGCTTCGAGGGCACCGGCTCGCGCATCCGCGCCCTGGTCGGCGGCCACATCGACGCCGCCATCGGCGACATCTCCTCAAGCGGCGAGTTCGTCAAGAACGGTGACCTGCGATTCCTGGCGGTGGGCAGCGAGGAGCGCCAGCCCGAAGCGCCGGACGTACCGACCTTCACCGAGCTCGGCCATCCTGAGCTCAAGCTGAACATCATTCGCGGCATTCTGGCACCCAAGGGCACCCCGGAAGAACGCATCGACACCCTGGCCGAGGCCTTCGAGGCCATGAGCCAGGACGAGGCCTTCGCCCAGGCGGTACACAACGCCGGCGCCAGTGTGGTGTTCGAAGGCCCCGAGGCGTTCGCCGAGTACCTCGAGACCAGCAACGCCACCATCGAGCGTCTGTCAGGGAAGCTTGCACGATGAGCCAGAGCACCACCGACCGCTCCCCTTCCGGGGAGCGGCACGCCCCGGGCCGGGGTGGTCCCCTGGCCCATGTGCTGTTGAACATCGCCCTGGCGGCGCTGTTCACCGCGCTCTTTGTCAGGGCCCAGGCGCTGCCATCGTCGATGTGGGAACCACTGGGTTCGGGCAGCTTCCCGCGGCTGGTACTGGCGGCGCTGGTGGCATTGAACCTGGCCATCGCCTTCAAGGAGGCGCGTGCCTTCCTGCGCCAGAGCGCCGGTGAGCGCGGCCAGGTCGGCGCCTGGATCTGGCGTCACCGGCTGGCCTTCGCTGTGCTGGCGCTGTTTGCGGTGTACATCATCGCCCTGCCCTGGCTGGGTTTCAGCCTGGCCTCGCTGGCCTTCCTGCTGGCGGGTCAATGGCTTCTGGGCGCGCGCTCGCTCAAGGCCCTGGCCATCGCTGTGGTGGTCGCCCTGGTGTTCTCGCTCGGGGTCGACACCCTGTTCCGCGACGTCTTCGTCATCAGCCTGCCCCGCGGCCTGTTCGGCTGAGGCGGCAACGACTCCTCGAGGAAATTGCTCATGATGGATGCGCTGCTGTCCGGCATGGACCAACTGTTTACGCTCTCGACCATGTTCGCCATGCTGCTGGGTGTCATCGCCGGCGTCATCGCCTCGGCGATTCCTGGCTTCACCATCACCATGGCCATCGTGCTGACCCTGCCGCTGACCTTCACCATGGACCCGCTGCAGGGCGTGGCCACCATGCTGGCGGTCTATGTCGGCGGTTACACCGGCGGCCTGATCTCCGCCGCGCTGCTCGGCATCCCCGGCACGCCGTCGTCGGTGGCGACCACCTTCGACGCCTTCCCGATGGCGCGCAAGGGCGAGCCTGGCCGCGCCCTGGCGCTGGGTATCTGGGCTTCCTTCTTCGGCGCCCTGGTCAGCGTGGTGGTGTTGATCATCGCCGCCCCACCGCTGGCGCTGATCGCCGTCAAGCTGGGCGCCTGGGAGTACTTCTCGCTGATCATCTTCGCCATGACGGTGGTCGCAAGCCTGGTCGGCAAGTCCATGCTCAAGGGCCTGATGACCGGCCTGCTGGGACTGTTCATTGCCACCGTCGGCTCCGACCCGATGATGGGGGTGGCTCGTTTCACCTTCGACTCGGACCTGCTCGCCAACGGTTTCCCCTTTCTGGTGGTGCTGATCGGTATCTTCGCCGTCAGCCAGCTGCTGTCCGAGGTGGAAGACGCCGAGGGCGTCAAGCACGGCAAGGCGCTGATGCCCGACGACGTCCACTTCAACCCCATGGCGGCGCTGAAGGAAACCTTAAGCTATCCGGTCAACCTGGTGCGCTCTTCACTGGTCGGGGTGTTCATCGGTGCGGTGCCCGGCGCCGGCGGCAGCATTGCCAACCTGCTGGCCTATGACCAGGCCAAGCGCGCCTCGAAGACCCCGGAGGCCTTCGGCACCGGGACGCCGGAAGGGGTGATCGCCTCGGAGTCCGGCAACTCGGCCACCTCCGGTGGCGGCCTGATTCCGATGATCGCCCTCGGTATCCCCGGCAGCGCGGTGGACGCGGTGTTGATGGCCTCGCTGATGGTCCACGGCATCGGCGTCGGTCCGCGCCTGATCATGGATCACGGTGATCTGGTCTACGGCATGTTCATGGCGATGCTGGTGGCCGCCTTGATGGTACTGGTGGTGTGTCTGTTCAGCATGCGCTGGTTTCTGCGCGTCACCGAGGTGCCCAAGTCGATCATCGTGCCGGTGGTCCTGGTGTGCTGCGTGATCGGTGCCTTCGCGCTGAACAACCGGGTCACCGACGTCTACCTGCTGCTCGGTGTCGGCGTCTTCGGCTACGTGCTCAGCAAGCTGGACTACCCGCTGGCACCGCTGGTACTGGGCGTGATTCTCGGCCCCATCGCCGAGACCAACCTGCGCCGCGCGCTGATGTCCGACGAGAACTGGATGCTGTTCTTCACCCGTCCTATCTCGCTGGGCCTGCTGTTGCTGGCGGCACTGTCGGTCGTGCTGGCGGTACGCCACCACCGTCGCACCAAGCGGCTGCAGGCGGCCTGACGGCCTGGGTGCAACTCACCCGACAGTCCCTCGACGGGGCCCGG
>NZ_JASHIT010000028.1:0-76395 GCF_030733595.1 Halomonas sp. MMSF_3323
GTCGGCCCTGCGCTGTTTTGTCGTCACGTATCGGCCGTTGGTACTAGTCGATTGACGATTTTTCGTCGGTTCAGAGGACGTTCTGCACAAAACGTGATGTAGGTCATGCTGATTGTGTTGTAAGTGATTACGCACACAAAGGTCAGTCAAAGGGGGTAGGGGAGGAGCAGTATAGAGTATGAATATCTTCCTGCTCGGTGCTCCCCATGCTCACGCTGCCCCACCGGTTCCCACGGCTGCCCGCCCTGTCGACGGAACCTCGCCGCATTTGTCGATGGATGGCGCTTCTCGTGCTGGCCCTGCTGGCGCTGGTCAGCTTGGTGCCCCATGGCGTGCCCGTCGACCTGGCTATCTGGGCCGGGGTACTCAATGCCATGCTGTTGCCGAGCATGGATCTGGTGCTGGGTGTATTGCTCGAGGGGCTTCGCCCGCTGCTGACCTCCCTTGAGCGTCCGTGGACGCGCCTCCTGCTTGTCGTTTTGGTTGCCGCCGCGATGTGGTGCTTCGCCATCTTTCTGCTGCCGCTGGCGCTGGCCTGCCGTCATCTGCGCGGCCATGGAGCAGCGCAAGACTACTGAGATGGCCGTCAGACCGTTACCATGATGGCAACGCATCGACGCCATCGAGGAATCCCATGACGACAACGCCCTTCGACCAGGCCCAGGCAAGGCTCGACGCCCTGCATGCCGAGGACCCTCGCCGCGTGGAGGTGGGCGGGGCGTCACAGCCCCAGGAGCTGTGGCACGCTGGGCGCATGAGCGCCTGGCTCGAGCGACTCGATCCCGAAGCACCGGAGCTGGTGCAGCTTGCCGTGCACAACCAGCACCTGAAACGCTGGGAGGTGCCGCGCAGTGACTATGAAGAGGGCCGCATCGGCTATTTGACCTGGCGACGTGACCAGGGCAAGCGCGCCGGCCAACTGGCGGCGGAGGTGATGCGCACCTGCGGCTACAGCGACGCTGACGCCGAGGAGGTGGCGCGGATGATCCGCAAGCAGGGACTGGGGCGCAACCCCGGCACCCAGGCGGTGGAAGACTGCGCCTGCCTGGTGTTCCTCGAGAACTACTTCGCCGACTTCTCGCGTCAGGTCGATCACGACCACCTGATCCGCATCGTCCAGATGACCTGGAAGAAGATGTCCCCCGCCGCCCACCAGCTCGCATTGGGCCTGCCCATGAGCGACGAGGCCCGTGCCATCGTCGAGGAAGCGCTGGGGTAGGCAGGGTTGCAAGTGGGCTGCTCAAGCAGCTGGGGGGCGCGAAAGCCTGGGAAGGGCGCCAGTACCAGGGGCTTACCGATTGAATGGGCGCCTGGCTGTCTGGAGGCCGCGACTCTGTTGATATGGCTGATGTGTTGTCGCCAGAATCCACGAGGCGAGAGGTGGCCGAGGGCTCGGGCTCTGTGAGCGTGAAGGAAGATCGAAGGCTAGGCTCTGTCCGAAAAGTCGGCGAGCGAAGGTTAGACAAGGCAAAAATCGGTGAGACAGCGCAGTTTACGGGGTGTAAATGAGCATGTTGATTCGACTTTTAACGCCGTATTACCGAGCGCAGGCACTTTTCAGACAAGCCTTAGCGGTATCGCCAGCGAATCAGTAGCAGGCTCACGCCGAAAACGACGGCGGGCATGAGCCCCAGGACAATGATGGCGGCATTGTGACTCATGAGCTGCCTCCTTTGACGGCATCTTCGGCCGCGCGCAGATGGCCGAGGTAAGTGGCAATCCCCGCCAGGGTTACTGTGGCCAGGCCTATAGCCAATAGTAACAGCCCCACCGGGGCGTGCCTGTTGATCGTGGCGCCTATGGTCAGGCCGACGTACAACTATCGCCTCGGGGGAAGCGACACCTCTCATACTATCCCGGTTGAGTGACATACAAGCGATGCACCTGTGCAGCCCAGCGCCCGGGCGGGGGTACTGGGCCCTCGCCCCGGGACTCGTGTGGAAAAGACAAGGGGGCGAGCAACTTGGCCAACTTGGCGTTGTTCGCCGTGCTCCTTTCGCTGCCCTCTGTTCGCCGCGGGCGAGGGGACTCCTTCCTTTTGACTGGACACATTGTTCCACCGTACAACACGTCCATTACCTAGCCCTAGAACCCCTTGGCCTGCCCTCTGGGCCTTGCCGGGGTGGGCTTGTCGCAGCGCAGGAACTGGCCGTCACCGGCTTGGCCGCAGGGCTTGCCGTCGCGGGCGACGACCTGGCCCCGGCACAGCGCCATGACCACCCGCCCGGTCAGCTCCAGGCCTTCGTAGGGGGTGTAATCCACCGCATGGTGCAGATCGTCGTTGCGCACCGTGACCCGGGCCTCCGGGTCCCATAGGGTCAGGTCGGCGTCGCTGCCCACGGCGATGGTGCCCTTGCGCGGATAAAGGCCGTAGATCTTGGCCGGGTTGGTGGCGGTCAGCGCGACGAAGCGGGTGGCGTCGATGCGCTGCTTGACCACGCCCTCCGAGAAAAGGATCGCCAGGCGCGTCTCGAGCCCCGGGATGCCGTTGGGGATGCAGGAAAAACTCGCCTCCTCGCCATGCAGCTTCTTGCCCTTGTCGTCCTCGTAGCGGAAGGGCGCATGGTCCGACGAGAACACCTGGAAAACACCGCTTTCCAGCGCCTCCCACACCGCCTGCTGGGCCGCCGGGTCCCGGGGCGGTGGGCTGCACACGCACTTGGCGCCTTCGAAGCCGTCCTGGTCCAGGTCATCGGCGGTCAGCATCAGGTACTGGGGGCAGGTTTCGCCGTAGACCCGCAGGCCACGGCTCTGGGCCCAGCGGATCTGCTCGATCGCCTGGGGGCCGGAAACGTGGACGATCAGCAGCGGTACGTCGATCAGCTCGGCCAGCGAGATCGCGCGGTGGGTGGCCTCGCGTTCGGCGATGGAGGAGTGGGCCTCGGCGTGGTAGCGCGGGGCGGTGTGGCCTTGAGCTTCCAGCAGTTCGGTCAGGTAGGCGATGCAGTCGGCGTTTTCGGCGTGGACCATGACCATGGCGCCCTCGCGGCGGGCCAGCGCCAGCACCTCGAGCACCTCTCGGTCGTTGAGCTTCAGGTCGTCGTAGGTCAGGTAGATCTTGAACGAGCTGTAACCCTCCTCGATCAGCGCCGGCAGCTCCTCGCGCAGCACCGTCTGGTTGGGGTCGGTGACGATCATGTGAAAGGCGTAGTCGATCATCGCCTTGCCGTCGCTCTCGCGGTGGTAGTCCTCCACCGCCGCGCGCAGTGACTGTCCCTTGAACTGGGCCGCGAAGGGAATCACCGTGGTGGTGCCACCGGCCGCCGCCGAGCGGGTACCGCTGGCGAAGTCATCTGCCATCACCGCGCCGTCACCCAGCGGCTGGGCCAGGTGGCAGTGGGCGTCGATGCCGCCGGGCATCACCCACAGGCCGCTGGCGTCGATGGTCTCGCCGACTGGGCCTGCACCCTCGGCGAGTCCTTCGCCGAGGGCGACGATACGCCCGTCGCGAATGCCGATATCGGCGACAAAGCGGTCGGCGGCGGTGATCACGGTGGCGTTGGTGATCAGAGTATCGAGGCGTTGCATCTTGCTCTCCAGAGACCGGCTCGCGCCGGAGTTATTCATTGTTGTTCAGGTGCTTGGTGCCAAGGCGTAGCGGATATCGCCGATCATCCCATCACCCCCGGCAGCCACAGCACGATGGCAGGCCATGCGGTGATCAGGGCGACGAAGGCGAGCATCACCGCGAGGAAGGGCAGGCTGCCGATCATCACGTCGACGATCGAGCCGCGTCCGCGCACCCCCTGCACCACGTAGAGGTTCATGCCGATGGGCGGGGTGATCAACGAGATTTCCATCATGATCACCAGAAATACGCCGAACCACACCGGATCGAAGCCGAACTGCACCACCATGGGCACCACGATGGGTACGGTAGCGATCATCATCGACAGGGTCTCGAGAAAGCAGCCCAGCACCAGGTAGAACACCACCAGTGCGAGGATCAGCCCCAGCGGCGACAGTCCCAGTTCCGAGACCCACTGGGTCAGGGCGAAGGGGATGCCGAGAATGCCGACGATATAGTTGAGAAAGAACGCCGCAGAGATGATCAGCATGATCATGGCGGTGGTACGTGCCATGGACAGAAAGCACTCGTGAAGCATGGCGATGGTCAGCTTGCGGTTGAGCGCCGCGAGCAGCAGTGCTGCCACCACCCCCAGGGCGGCGGCCTCGGTGGGGGTCGCCCAGCCGCTGTAGATGCTGCCGATGACGATGGCGAAGACGAACGCCGGCGGCAGCAGATCGACCAGCGAGCGCAGACGTTGGGCCAGCGGCACGCGCGGCTCGCGCTCGCCGGCGACCCCGGGGCGCAGCAGGCTCATGCCCATGATCACCAGCATGAAGGTGGCAGCCAGGGCAAGCCCGGGTACGATACCGGCGATAAACAGGGCGCCGATGGAGGTGTTGGTGATCGCCCCGTAGATGATCATGTTGATGCTGGGTGGAATCAGGATGCCGAGCGTCGCCCCGGCGGCCAGGGTGCCCAGCGCCAGGCGCTCGCTGTAGCCGCGTTCAGCGAAGGCCGGCAGGGCCACGGTGCCGATGGTGGCGGCGGTGGCCACCGACGAGCCGGACATGGCGGCGAACACCGATGAGGCGCCGATGTTGGTGTGCAGCAGACCGCCAGGCAGGCGGTTGAGCCACACCGACAGCGCCGAGTACATGCGCTCGGTGATGCCGGCCCGCAGCAGCAGCTCGCCGAGCAGGATAAACAGCGGAATGGCGGTCAGGATGAAGTCGTTGAGGGTGCCCCACAACAGGTCGCCGAAGGAGAACAGCAGCGGGGTGCCCAGGTAGAGCATGGCGCCGAGGGCGGCGGTGGTGAAGATGGCCACCGCCACATGGATGCCCAGCGCCATCATGGAAATCATCAGGGCAAAGCCCAGCAGTACCTCGGTGACGGAAATCATGGTGTCTTCTCCCGGCCGGCTATCTGGCCATCCGCCGAATGGCCAGGCGAGCCACTCTTCGCGCCAACATAGTGGCGACGCGCTTCGTCGAGCTCGTCATCGGCGCTGAGCGGGTCGCAGCCGGCGTTGAGCGCGCCGATCTGGCCGCGCGTTAGCTGGACTCCGGCCCGGACGGCGGCTCGCAGGGTGACGATGGCGAACACCGAAAGCCCGATCAGCCACAGCGACTGGGGGATCCACAGCGGGGTCTGCAGTGGGGTGCTGGCCAGGCTGGAGAATTCCAGGGTCTCGCCCAGGGTCGCGCCCGCCCGCCACAGCATAAACAGCGAAAACACGCACAACAGCACCAGCGCCACCAGGTTGAGCAGGGCGCGCAGCCGGGGCGGCAGTCGCGTCAGCAGGACGTCGACCCGGGTATGGGCGCGCTGGGTCAGGGCGAAGGCGAAGCTGAAGGCGACACCGATAGCCAGCACATAGCCACCGATCTCGTCGACCCCCTGCAGCGAGAAGGCGAAGAACTTGCGCGCCAGCACCTCGAAGGTGATCAGCGCAGACAGCAACAGCGCGCCGTAGCCGGCGGCCAGAGCGGCACCGCGGGACAGACGGGCAAGTCCCCGGTCGAGCCGGGAGTCCGGTGATACAGCCATCGATGCGGCAGCGGATGCAGCGCCGGGCGATCTGGCGTCGGGTGGCGAATGCGCACCGGAGGGACGGGAATCGGACATCGGGATGCTCCTGGGGACGGGGCCGCCGCATGGGCGGCCCCTGGTCGTGGGCGACAGGGTCGATCAGCCGCCGCTCAGGGCGCGCTGGCGCTCAGGCCGGTGACCTCGCCGACGCTTGCGTTCCACAGCGCGGTGCACTCGGGGTAGCGGGCGTCGCAGGTCTCCGCCCACACCGGCAGCACCGCCTCGGAGGTGATCTGTTCGATGCGCGCGCGGGAGTCCTCGTCGATGTCCACCAGGGTCATGTCGTAGGCGGTGTGGTTCTCGCAGCTCGGCTGACCGGTATTGCAGGCGATGGCATCGTCGTTGACGGTGTAGGCCAGGTCCCACATCTGGTCCTCGAGGCGGGCGAAGGCCTCGCTCAGCGACGCCTGCTGCTCGGCGTCGAAGCCGTTCCAGGTGTCCAGGTTCATGAAGTGGCCCTGCACCGAGTAGGACAACGGCAGCGGTACGAAGTGATCGGTCACTTCCGGCCACTTTCCGTTACTGCCGGCCGACGGTGCGGTCACTCCGCAGTCGGCGACGCCGCGCTGCAGCGCCAGGTAGACCTCGCTGAACTGCAGCGTCACCGGCACCGCGCCGAGTCCTTCCACCAGCCGTGACATGGACGGCGTGAACACCCTCACCTTCTTGCCCGCCAGGTCGTCGGCACCGTTGATGTCACCGTTACAGAACATCATCTGCGGGCCGAATGGCCACAGCGTCATCAGCTTGGCGTTGAAGCGTTCCTGCAGGCGGGCGTCGAAGTCGGCGCGGAAGGCGTCCACCGCCTCGCGCTGCTGGTCCAGGTCGGCGGTGACCCCGGCCAGATCGATGCCCTCGAAGAACGGCTCGTCGCGGGAGGCCATACCGATCTGCACCGACATCACGTCGAAGGCACCGGAGCGTATGTTGCGCAGGGCGTCCGCGGCTTCCACGCCGATGGCGTCCATCGGGTTGTAGCTCACCGCCAGGTCGTCACGGGCATCGAGCTCGGCGAAGAAGGGCCGCTCCACGTTGTCCACGTGCAGCTTGTTGCCGGAGAAATTGCCGGCTACTCGCAGCAGGGTTTCGGCCTGGGCCTGGCTGGTGGCCACCAGCAGGGGGGCGGCGATCAGGGCGCCGAGGGTAAGCCGGCGGGTCGCCGTCACGAGGGAGGGAGTCGTCATGGGAGAACCTCATCTTGTTGTTGGTGGTTGTTGCAGGTGCTGATGTTGCTATTGCTGTTTCTGTGGAGAGGGGCGGGGGAGTGTCAGCCGAGCCGAGGGTCGTGAAACAGCTGGCCCCAGCCGTTGATGGCGCTCGGGTCCTTGCCTGCCAGCAGTAGGCTCTTCCACACGGTGACGCTGACCGAGTCGTAGATGGGAATACCGAGCTCCCGCTCCAGCTCCTCGACGATGCCGGCCCCGCGCAGGTTGGTGCACAGGATGGTGATCGCCTCCGGCTCTGCTCGGGCGACCTCGCGGACCATCTCGGCCAGGGTCTGCTCATCGTATTCGGAGAACGAGAAGTTGCCGCGGTCGTTGAGGTGACGCTCGGCCACCACCTCGACTCCTTCACGCCGGTAGTTGTCGACGATGGCGGCCTGGATGTCGTCAAGGTATGGGGTGACCAGCCCTAGACGCTTGACCCCGGTGCGCTCGAGCACCTCGTTGAGCGCCAGCACGCTGCTGGTCGCCGGTATGCCGGTGGCTTCGGTGATGGCGGCGCACAGGCGGCGGTCGGCGTCGAACCCGAGCCAGCTCGAGGAGGTGCCATTCCAGGCGATCACGTCCATGCGGGCATCGCTGAGCAGGCGGGCGGCGTCAAGCTGTGGTGCGGGGTCGAACTGGGCCAGGGCCGCCTCGCTCAGCGAGATTTCCTTGACCGTGAAGCGCTGAAAGTGGGCACTGACCGCTGGCATGAGGTCCCGCAGTATGGCGCTGGTGTAAGGCTCCAGCACGGTGTTCGACGAGGGGGTCAGCATTCCGAGAAGGGTGCGTTGCATGGGCGTGGCGATCCTGTGCAAGGTCGTGTTGTTGTTGTGTGGGGCGTGCCCCGGAGGCGTATCGGCGGTGGCCGGTCTTGCCTGTGGCGCGCTACACTGAATCTTGAAAGAAATTCGGAATTCCAAATTTCTACGACCTTTTCAGCATTGCATAACGTCGAGTTTTTGCAAGTACACTGCATCAATCGCCATGACATCTTGCTGTGAAAGTGGCAGTGGACGCCTGGCCACCATCGTGGAATCCGCGCCTTGGGATCTTCGATGGGGTGTGGAAATAACTTTGATTTCAGCGCTTTGTTGAGTGCTGGTGGTCGATGGTCGGCGTGCTGAGCAGTGGGTGCCCGCTCCAGGGCGCTGTGGGCTGAAGCGACGCCCCAGTCCTCCGCAAGCAGCCAGCATGAGCACCCAGGAGCACCGAGGAGCAAAAGGAGCCGCCATGAACGAGTCCCTGGATCAGGACGTGCTGTCACCGCCTCGCCCGGCGCCGCTCAAGCGCTCGAGCCTTTATGAGGCGGTGGCCGAGCGCCTGCGCGAAATGGTACTGGAAGGAGAGCTGGCCCCCGGCAGCCGGATCGCGGAAAAACCCCTGTGCGAGGCCTTTGGGGTGTCGCCGACGCCACTGCGCCAGGCGCTCAAGGTGCTGGCCAGCGAAGGCCTGGTCGAGATGCTGCCCCATCGTGGGGCCCGGGTGACCAGGGTGGATCGTGACGAGGTACGTGATCTGTTCGAGGTCATGGCGGCACTGGAGTCGCTGGCGGGCAACCTGCTGGCGGTGCGCGCCTCTGATGCCGACATCGCCGAGATCCGCCGACTCCATGACGAGATGATGGGCTATTTCGCGGACAATCAGCGCAAGCGCTACTTTGCCCTCAATCAACGCATTCACCAGCGTCTGGCGGACCTGTCCGGCAATCGGGTGCTGAAAGACCTGGAGCAATCGCTGACGTTGCGTATTACCCGGGCGCGCTACATGGCCAACCTGGACGCCAGCCGCTGGGAGGAGTCCGCTCGCGAGCACAGCTACTTCGTCGAGGCGCTTGAGGCGCGGGACGCCCAGGCGCTGTCCGAGGCCCTGAGCCTGCACATGCGCAAGACCGGCCAGGCCGTGCTGCAGGGGCTGCCCGACAACGCTGGCGACGACTGACCGCGAGCGTTGCCTGGCGCGGGGCTGCAGGTGCTGGCCGCGCCGTCCCCCGAACCCTTTCTGCCGAACCTTTTCTCCCGAACGCTTTCTCCCAAACCTTTGCCCTCGAGCCCCTTTTCCCAGGGCTCTTTTCCCTTCGAGCCTCCCCTCAAGCCCTGCACCAAGGGGCTTGGGCCCACTGCTCCTTGCTACCGGACACTCCCCGCCGTGCACGGCTTGCCACCCATAGTTCGCCACCCATGGTTCGCCACCCACGGCTCGGCGCCCGGAAGATCTCCTGTCGCATGGCCTCCGCATGTCATAAGTCGCTTCTTGCTGAATGTGAAAACAACAACTATCTGATAAATAAAGTTTTTAAAAAAAATAGTATTCAAGATTTGGAATTCTTTAGTGTGTTCGACTAAGGTCAAAGCAGGTGGGCTCGCTTGAGCGTTCCATCACCGATTCCTTACCCAATACCAACAACAAGGATTGCGACATGACGACTCCCTCCCGTCTTTCCCTGCTGGGTGCCGGCGCGCTGGCCCTGGGTCTTTGCACACCGCTGCTGGCCCAGGCCGAAGACCTGCGCTTTGGCGGCAACTTCACCGATGATCACTCCAGCAGTCGCGCCATGGCGCGCTTCGCCGAGACCCTGGCGGAGCAGAGCGATGGCGATCTGACAGCCCAGCTGTTCCCCAACATGCAGCTTGGCGGCGCCGGCGAGAATCTCGATCAGGTCAGTTCCGGCGCCATCATGGGCAGCTGGATCGGCATCTCCTACCTGTCGCGTACCGTGCCGGAACTCGAGGCGCTGAGCCTGCCGTTCGCCTTCGACAGCCGCGAGGACGCCTTTGCGCTGATCGACGGCGAGGTCGGCGAGCTGCTCGACGAGAAGCTCGCCGAGGCCGGGTTCGTGGCGCTGGGCTACATGGAGCTTGGCTTCCGCCACGTCACCAACGCCGAGCGGCCGCTTGAGTCGATCGAGGACTTTCAGGGCCTGAAGATCCGCCTGCAGCCCAACCAGACCCACCTGGACACCTTCCGCGCCATCGGTGCCAATCCGGTGTCGATGGACATCAAGGAGGTCTACGGCGCGCTGCAGCAGGGGGTACTCGATGGTCAGGAGAACCCCTACAGCATCATCGAGACCAAGCGTCTGGACGAGGTGCAGCCGTACCTGTCCGATACCGGCCAATTCTACGACTACATCGTGGTGGTCGCCAATCGCGACAAGTTCGAAGACCTGAGCGACGACCAGCGTGCCACCCTGATGGCGGCCATGGACGAGGCGGTGGCCTGGCAGCGTGAGACCGCGGCGGCCGAGGATACCCAGGCCCGCGATACCCTGATCGAGCGCGGCATGCAGTTCACCCCGATCAGCGACGAGACCCGCGCGGCCCTGCGCGAGGCCAGCCAGAGCGTAGTGGATGATCTGCGCGAAAAGCTCGGCGCTGAGCTGGTCGACAAGGTGCTCGAGGAGCTGGGGGCATGACACGGGCCTGGCAACGCCTGGAGGCCCACGCGGGCCATCCGGTTCGGCGCCATTTCCTGCATCTGCTGGCGTGGCTGGACCGTGGCTCCTACTACGCCATCCTGCTGGCCATGGGCCTGATGACGGTGCTGGTGTGCGCCCAGGTGGTGGCACGCTACCTGCTCGGCACCAGTATCGACTCCGCCGATGAGCTGTCCCGGTTGTGCTTTGTGTGGGCGATCTTTCTGGCCATTCCCCACGGTATCAAGAGTGGCATCCACGTCGGTATCGATGCCCTTGTCAGCCACTTGCCCGCCGGCGCCCAGCGCCGGCTGGCCCAGCTGATGGCGGCGTTGGGGGTGGTACTGATGGTGATCCTGGGGGTGGTGGGAACCGGTGCGGTGATCGACAAGTGGCCGCAGCTTATGCCAACCATGCCGATCACCGCGGCGGTGTTCTATATCGCGGTGCTGATCTCGGCGATCCACTGTGCGCTGCATCTGATCGCCCAGTGCCTGGAGCTTGAGCCGCTGCCTTCCGCCCCGGTTGGACCCGACTCAGGCCATGACCGCGGTGAGGAGGTGCGCCCATGACCCTGGCGATTATTCTGAGCTTTGCGGTACTGGCGCTTCTGCGTATGCCGCTGGCCTTTGCCCTGGGCCTTGCCTCGCTGGTGGGGCTGGTCGTTGGCGGCATGGACCTGGCGGTGCTGCCCCAGCGCATGATGCACTCGGTGGACAGCTTTCCACTGATGGCGATTCCGCTGTTCATGCTGGCCGGCGAGTTGATGGTGGCGGCAGGGATCCTTCAGCGCCTGGTCGACTTCGCCAACTCGCTGATCGGCCGCGTCCACGGCGGGCTCGCCCACGTGGCGATCGTCGCCGGGATGGTGCTGGCGGCGGTCAGCGGGGCGGCGGTGGCCAGTGCCAGCGCCCTGGGCAGTTCGCTGGTGCCGTCCATGCGTCAGCAGTACGACACCGGCTACAGCAGCGCGGTGGTTGCCTCGGCGGCCAACCTGGGGGCGATCATCCCGCCCAGCAACGCGATGATCGTCTACGCCTTGATGGCCGGCTCCAGCGTCTCGGTAGGCGGGCTGTTCATGGCGGGTATCGTGCCGGGACTGGTGCTGGCGCTGGGCTTCATGGGCCTGGCCAGCTTCCTGTCGATGCGCCGTGGCTATCCGCTGGCCGGCGGAGTCATCGGGCTGCGCCACGTGCTGGTGCAGACCTGGCGGGCGCTGCCCATTCTGCTGATGCCGATCGTCGTGGTCGGCGGCATCGTCGCTGGTGCCTTCACCCCGACGGAGGGGGCCGGCATCGCCGTGCTCTACGCGCTGGTGATCGGCTTCTTCGTCACCCGCCAGCTACGCCTGTCGCACCTGCCGCGGGCGATGTTCAACGCCGCGGTCACCGCCGCCATGGTGGGGGCGCTGATCGCCTTCGCCTCGACCATGACCTTTGCCTTCACCATCGATCTGGTGCCGATGCGTCTGACCAGCGCCCTGCAGGGGCTGACCAGCGACCCGCTGATGTTCCTGCTGCTGGTGATGGGGCTGTTGATCCTGGTCGGCATGTTCGTCGAGTCCAACGCCGCCTACATCATGCTGGTGCCTCTGCTGGCGCCGATCGCGCTGTCCTACGGCATCGATCCGCTGCTGTTCGGCTTTCTGTTCGTGATGAACCTGGTGGTGGGCATGATGACGCCGCCGGTGGGGGTGCTGCTGTTCGTGATGTGCGGCATCTCCAATATCAGCCTGAACGAGCTGATGAAGAGCGCCTGGCCCTTCATCGTCTTCCAGTACGTGGTGCTGGTGGCGTGTATCGCCTTCCCCTCGCTGGTCACCTGGCTGCCGCGGGCACTGGGGTACTGAATGATCGAGGTACTGACGTCTGAGGTACTGACGACTGAAGTACGGCATCGACCGAACGACAAGCTACGAAAAGGCCGAGGTGTCGCATCCGGCGCCTCGAACCGGCCCACCACAAAGAGACTGCCATGAAGCTTCTGGTCATCAATCCCAATATTTCAGACGACGTCAGTGCGCTGATCGAGCGTGAAGCACGGGCAAGCCTGCGCCCGGGCAGCGAGCTGAGCATCGCCACCGCGCCCTTCGGTGTGGCCTACATCGAGACCCGCGCCGAGGCGCTGATCGGCGGCTATGCGACCCTGGGTCTCGCCGCCGAGCGCTACCCCGGCCACGACGCTGTGGTGGTGGCCGCCTTCGGCGATCCCGGTCTGCCCGCGTTGCGCGAGGCCCTGCCGATCCCGGTGGTGGGGCTGACCGAAGCGGCGCTGATGAGCGCCTGTCAGTACGGCGGGCGTTTCTCGATCATCGCCATCTCCCAGCGCATCCAGGCCTGGTACCGCGAAACCGTGGACAGCTACGGCCTGGGCTCGCGGCTGGCCAGTATCCGCGCCCTGGACGAACCCCTGGCCGCCATCGGCAGCGTGCAGCAGGACCAGGGCGGGCGCCTGATCGAGCTGGCCGAACAGGCGGTCAGAGAGGACGGCGCCGACGTGCTGATCCTGGCCGGGGCCCCGCTGGCGGGGTTGGCCCGCCAGGTCGCCGCCGAGCTGCCGGTGCCGGCGCTGGACGGCGTGACCTGCGCCATCACCCAGGCCCAGGCGCTGGTCGATCTCGGTCGCGCCAAGGCCACCGTCGGCAGCTACGCCGCGCCCCCCGACAAGCCGCACAAGGGCTTGAGCAGGGAGCTGGCAACGCTGATCGGCCGGCGCTGACCTCTCGTCTCCGGGCCAGCCCCGTCGCTATACTTGGACGCTGGCCCTATCCTTGTTCCTTTCCCTCACCGGTCGCTGGATCCTGCCCATGACGTCGACAACCGACGACGCCACCGTCGCTTCACCCTCCGATAGAGGCGCGCGTCAGCGAGCGCCTCACCGCCGCCGTATCCAGGCGCCGTCCCTGGCCGATGAAGCCTACGACTTGCTCAAGGGGCTGATCGTCCACGGTGAGTTGGCCCCGGGGGAGCGTCTGCTGGAGCCGGCTCTGTGTCGGCGTCTGGGCATCTCGCGCACCCCCCTGCGCGATGCCTTGAACCAGCTGGCGGGTGAAGGCCTGGTGACCCTGCGGCGCAATCGCAACGCCCTGGTCACCCTGCTTGATGGTGACGAACTGCGTCATCTGTTCGAGGTCGAGGCCGGGCTCGAGGCCATGGCGGTGGAACTGGCGGCCGGGCGCATGACAGAGACCGAGCTCAAGCGGCTGGCCTCACTGCAGACTCGCCTGGAAAAGCAGCACGCCAAGGGCGATCGCGACGGCTACTTCGCCACCAATACCCGTATCCACGCGCTGCTGGTCGAGGCGGCGCGCAATCCGGTGCTGGTGGAAACCCACCAGCGCCTGCTGGGTCGGTTGGAACGGGCGCGTTATCTGGCGCTGAATCGCCTCGGCCGCTGGCAGGAGTCCACCGATGAGCATCGCGCCATTCTCGATGCCTTGATCGCCAGGGACGCCGACCTTGCCCGCCGCCACATGCACGAACACGTCATGCACACCGGTGTCGCCATCAGCGCCTTGCTGACACGCTGAGCCCTGCGATAGACACGGCGACGGTCGCCTGCTTCTTCTGGTCGCTGAACAGCGATGATCAGGACGAGCCTTGACAGGCCATCCAAACACGACCATATTACAAACGTAAATGATTCTCATTGTTTTGGGCTGTCAGCGTCTGCAGGAGGTCGTCATGTCCTATCGCATCAAGACCGCGCTTCACGGAGCCAACCCGACCCTCGAGATCTTCGACGTCAGCTCGGGCTCCATGCGCATGGCCTGGGAGTACCCGAAGGAGGTGGGCAGCGAAGAGAAGGATCCCGAACTCGCCTCGCTGCGCCGAGAGGAGGCGATCCACGAGCTGTTTCGGCGGCTGTTTCTGCTGACCACCGAACAGTACCTGAAAGGCGAACTCGGCAGGGACGGAAGCGAGGCGTCAGGGTCACACGGCGGTGGGCACAAGGCGCATTGAATGGGTGGTCTGGCAGGGCTTGCCGTGGCGTAGCCACAGCACCTTGTCGGTCAGGTCCATGACCACGCTGAACAGCGTTTCCATCCGCTCGGGTTCAGCGACGCTCGGGTCGAAGTGGCGACACAGGCTGTCCTCGCCGGGGGTATGATCACCGAGCAGGTCGAATAGCCGCTCGGCGTCGAGGGTGGCGCTCTCGTTGGGGGCTGTGCTCGCTGTACCCCGTTCTGTCCCCCTTTCATCCGCACCCGAGCCATCCGTGCCCAGGTCGTCGAGCAGTTGCCCGACCAGCGCGTCGAGACGACTCAGGCGGGACCAGGAGTCCGGCTTGGGGAAGTCCTCGACCCAGTGGGTGGCGGTGTCACTGGCGAGGTGATTGGTATGGGTGACGGCCCCGCGAGCCGGTGCGATGGTTCCCGGTTGCCCGGGGTGAACCTCGAGCCCTTCCGCCTGGCCGCTGCCGTCGGCCAGCAGGAAGTGGGCGGGTGCACAGACACCGTCGTGGGCGATTTGCCGGGCGGCGTCGAGGGTCTCGCACTCGAGCATGGCGCGCAGGGCGATATGGATCGGCAGTCCCTCGCCACAGGTCGCCGAGCGGATGGCATTGAGTCCGACTCCGACACCATTGGCGTTGAGTCCTATCTTGCCGACCATGCCGGCCTCGCCCACGCTGATCAACGGCGGTGCGCCGGGAGCCTGGATCTCGAGGATCACCAGATGGTCGAGTTGGTCGGCGCGCCAGTCCCAGTTCTGGGCGAGCCACTGGCGACCGGCGTGATAGAGCGAAAAGGCCGAGCAGCCACCGCCGGCGCGGGTCAGCGACACCTCGCTGCGACAGTTGAGGGTAAGCACGTCGGCCAGATCACCGCCGATGCCCTGGGCGATGCCGTCGAGCTCCTCGAGGATGGCCGGGTAGCGCCGCTCGATCATCGGCAGGAAGCGTTCGGCGTCGCGTCGCGCCTCGTGCCAGTGCAGGCCCGCCAGGTCATGAAACAGTCGGTCGTAGACGTCGATGCTGGCAAGGATCGCCTCACGGTGCTGACTGCCGTGGGCACGACCGATGTCGAGGCGGCTGCCGGAGAGCCTGGTGGGTGTCAACGACGAGCAGGAGGGGGTGGGAGAGGACGTGGAGGGGGTCATGAAGTGCTCCCTGCGATCGAAGCGGCTGGCGCCGGGTCGCTGACATGGGTGGATATCCCCTCAGCGTAGCAGTTCTGCGCTTGGCATGGCGTCGTAGAGGTGGCCGTCGAGGTGTCTTGGATGAATTTTAATATATTGATATCGTTCAGTTTTTACACGATTCGCTACCCTTCTCGACAATTCCTGGCGAGACTCCCACAGAGCGTTTCACTTTATTAGTCTGCGAAGTTGTATGCTGCCAGAGAGCCTTACCGGCCATCTCAGGAGACACAACATGAAGACCAGAAACGCGCTGCTCGTATTGGCCCTCTTGGCCCTGCCGTTGTCCGCTCAGGCAGGTGTTGTCGACGGCAAGATCGCCAAGCTGGCTGAGCCGCTGGCCCCTGCAGAAGGGCCCTGCGCCAATCATCACACCACTTACTGCGCGGCTGAACACGCTGGTGCCACGCAGGATGCCGACTTCGACGCCCGCGAGACGGCAAGCCAGGAGCAACAGGGCCACAGCTGAAAGCGATGATGCTGGCGGAACCCTGAACGACGATGCCCCGGCCAACTGGCCGGGGCATCGTCGTCTGGCAGGGGCTCGGGGGGCTGGTCAGGTCTTGTTGGCGGCGTTGTAGATGTTCTCGTCGAGTTCGCCTTCGCTCTTGCCGACCAGGGTGGTGACCATCAGGTCTCCGGCCACGTTGACGCTGGTACGGGCCATGTCGAGGATGCGATCGACGCCGGCGACCACCGCCAGGGCTTCCAGCGGCAGGCCGATCTGGGCCATGACGATGGACAGCATCACCAGGCCGGCGCCCGGGACACCGGCGGTGCCGATGGAAGCCAGGGTGCCGGTGACGATGATCATGCCGTAGTCGGCCAGGCTCAGGTCGACGCCGATCAACTGGGCGATGAATACCGCCACCACCCCCTGATAGATGGCGGTGCCGTCCATGTTGATGGTGGCGCCCACCGGCAGCACGAAGCCGGCGACCCCCTCGGACACGCCGAGGTTCTTCGTCGCGCAGCGCAGCGAGACCGGCAGGGTGCCGGACGAGGACGCCGACGAATAGGCCACCACCAGGGCATCGAGGATGCCCTGCAGGTAGCGCACCGGATTGAGACGACCGAGCAGCGACAGCAGACCGGAGTAGACCACCAGCACGTGGACGACGCTGGCCAGGTAGGCCACGCCGATCACCTTGACCAGGGGCAGCAGCACCTCGGCGCCGTAGCTGCCGGCGACGTGGGCGATCAGACCGAACACGCCGAAGGGCGCCAGCGCCATCACCAGGCTGGTCAGCTTGACCATGGCCTCGGCGAAGCTTTCGAACACCTTGACCACCGGCTCGCCCTTCTCGCCGATCAGGGTCAGCGAGACACCGAGGCCAATGGCGAACACGATGATCTGCAGGATATTGCCGCTGGCCAGGGCGTCCACCGGGTTCTGGGGCACCAGGCCGACCACGATCTGCACCAGGCTGGGGGCTTCCTTGGCCGCGTCTGGGTTGGCCTCGAAGGTCATGTCGAGGCCAACGCCAGGCTGAAACAGCCAGGAGGCGGCTAGGCCGATGGCGATGGCGAAGGCGGTGGTGACCAGATACAGCGCGATGGTCCGCGCGCCGATGCGGCCCATCTTCTGGGGATCACGCATGGCGGTGATACCGACCACCAGGGTCGAGAACACCAGCGGCACGATCAGCATCTTGATGGCGCTGATGAAGATGTCACCGATGGGCTTGAACACGCTGGCGCTCTCGCCCATCAGGGTGCCGACGAGGACACCCAGGGCGAGGCCGACCAGGATCTTCTGCCATAGCGGGATACGGCGCCACAGGCCGGGGGAACGATCGGGGGTGGACATGGGGAGGCTCCAGAAGGACAGGGTGGATGGCCTGCCGTGCAAGGTGGGAAGACGCGACACCCATCGATAGTCAGCAAAATGTTCTCGTTGGCTGCTATCGAATGGGCGATCGGCACGATGGAGGCGGATTCTACCGAATAATCTGCCTCGGTGTTTTCATCCGTTGCACACCTTCTGGTGCTCAGAGGCCACCTGGGCGGGGCTTCCAGGTGGCCGGGCTGTTGACGACGCTAGCGGTTCAGCCCTGATCCTGCTGTTCCAGGGTGCGCCGCAGCAGCTGGTGGAAGGCCGCCCAGGAGGCCTGGTCGGCCCGAGCCTGGTAGCGATCGCTGCCGAATACCGTGAAGGCGTGGGGAGCACCGGAGTAGACCTGGATCTCGTAGGGGGCGCCAGCCGCCTCCAGCTCCTCGGACAGCGCCGCCACCTGGTCCATGCCGATGGAGGCGTCGGCCCCACCGTGGGCGACCAGGATCGGTGGCGTATCGGCGGAGTAGCCCTGGCCTTCCGGTGTGTCGAGGCCGCCGTGGAAGGTAGCGAAACCACGCACACTATCATCTGCGTTGGCGCGGGCCATCTCCAGCACCACGGCGCCACCGAAGCAGTAGCCCATCACCACGGTGTCTTCGCCGGCGCCCTGTTCACGGGCCTGGGTCAGCCCCGCCAGGGTCAGTCGTCGCATGCGTTCACGGTCATCGTAGAGCACCGCCATCTCGGCCTTGCGCGCGTCGATCTCCTCGGGGCGGTTGCCGGCGCCGTAGAGGTCCACGGCGAAGGCGTCGTAGCCCGCCTCGGCGAGCATGTCGGCACGCTTTCTTTCATAGTCGGTGAGGCCATCCCAGTCGTGGATGATCAGCACGCTGCCCTTGGAAGAGGACGCGGCGGGGGCGAAATAGCCCTGGAAGGCTTCACCGTCCACCTGGTAGTCAACGTTTTGTCCGGCCATGGCGCCGGCGCTGGCGAGAACAGAGCCGAGACCGATCAGGGCAGGGGCGAGCAGGGCGCAACGAGACATGGTGTGCTCCTTGGCGAGTGAGGGGCGTTGGCCCCGCCAGATGGCAGGGCCTGTGCTGAGTATAGAAGCCTGGCCACAGACGCCAGTCCTGAACCCCATCTTGTTGCATCCAGCCGGCCTAGCGTTGGCGGCGGGGACTTGAGTTTTCCCCGGCGGCCTTCCAGATTGGGGGTATGAAGATCGAGTGGGCGAGCCGCGGCTGACCGCGCTCGTCTCGGCTTCATCTCAGGACAACCAGAGCGAGACCAACAATCATGAAAAAGCGCGTACTGGCGACCGCCGTGGCTGCAACCACCCTGGCGGTCGGCTCCATGGCCCACGCAGAGGTCAAGATCGGATTTCTCGGCGGCTTCACCGGGGGGATCGAGAGCCTGACGCCGCCGATCTACGACGGCGCCCAGCTGGCGGTTGACCATATCAACAACCAGGGTGGCATCCTCGATGGCCAGGACGTGGTGATGCCGACCGGCGACACCACCTGCGGCGACGCTTCGGCGGCGTCCAACGCGGCTGACCGCATGGTCAACACCGAGCAGGTCACCGCCATCGTTGGCGCGCTGTGTACCGGTGCCACCATCGCCGCGGCCAACAACGCGGCGATTCCGGGAGGCGTGACCATGGTGTCTCCGGCCTCCACGGCGCCGGCGGTCACCGACCTCGACGACAATGACCTGGTGTTCCGCACCGTGCCCTCCGATGCCTTCCAGGGCGAGATGCTGGCCAAGTTGCTGATCGATAAGGGCATCGAGGAAGTCGCCGTCACCTACGTCAACAACGACTACGGACGCGGCCTGTCCGACGCCTTCAGCTCGGCCTTCGAGGACGGCGGCGGCAGCGTGCTGGAAAACCTCGCCCACGAGGACAACCGCGCCGACTACCGCAGCGAACTCGGCACCCTGTCGGCCACCGGCGCCCAGACCCTGGTGGTACTCGCCTACGCCGACACCTCCGGCCAGACGGTGGTGCGCCAGGCCTACGAGAGCGGCATGTTCACCCAGTACGTGGGGGCCGACGGCATGGTCGGCGACAGCCTGGTCGAGGCCATCGGCGCCGACGTGCTCGACGGCATGATCGCCACCCGTCCGGGCAGCCCGGACCTTCCCGGCACCGAGATCTTCACTGAACTTGCCAACAACGCCGACATCGACCCCACCGCCGTATTCGCCGCCCAGGCCTACGATGCGGCCTTCCTGCTGGGGCTGGCCATCCAGCAGAACGGCAGTGCCGAGCGCGAGGGTGTGTCTGAGGCGCTGCGCAGCGTGTCCTCTCCCCCCGGTGAGGTCATCCTGCCCGGTGAGTGGGAGAAGGCGGTGGAGCTGATCGCGGCGGGGACCGAGATCAACTATGAAGGCGCTTCCGGTACCCAGGACTTCGACGACAACGGCGATGTGCCTGGTGTGGTACAGGAAATGGCCGTGGAAAACGGCACTTTTACCGGCAAGGGCTTTGTTGAATAGCCGCCATGACGTAAAGTAAGGCGAGTCGTCGACGGACGACAACGCATCCGGGCGGTCGCCTCCGCCCAATGACCGCGCCAATGCTCGCAACAGAGGCGCTCAAGGAAAGCCCCCGGCCATCTGGCTGGGGGCTTTATCGTTGGTAGGGGCCTGTCATTGGCGTCGAGCTGGCGATGTCGTGCGATATGGCCAGTGATGGGGCAAGAGGCGTGAGAGGCGGGCCCTGGCGACCCTGGGCCGCCAGGATGAGACCATCAGTGACGACGACCGGCGTCAGGCACTGTCCGCAGTAGCGGTGTCGACGGACACGCCTCAGTCATGGTGCTTGACCTTCTCCGGCAGCAGCCCCTTGGGGGCGACGCGCAGCACCACCGTGATCAACAGCCCGATGACGAATACCCTGGCCTGCAGGGCTCGGCTTTCCAGGTTGCTGGGTAGCTCCCAGCCGAAGCTGGCCTGGCCGAAGTGGGCGATCAACTCCATCACGTAGAGCGCCAGCGGCTCTGACATGATCCAGATGATGTACACCGCCACCGCGCCGAACAGGGTACCGAGGTTGTTGCCCGGCCCACCCAGGATGACCATCACCAGCACCAGGAAGGTGTGGTTGAGCGGCAGGTAGCCGTTGGGGTCGAAGATGCTGTTGAAGCTGCCGAGTGCCGCGCCGCCGAGGCCCATCAGCACGCAGCCCAGCACGAAGATCTCGAGCCGGCGGCGATTGATGTCCTTGCCCATGGCGGCAGACGACACCTCGTTGTCGCGAATCGCCCGGATCATGCGGCCCCAGGGGGCGTTGTAGGCTCGGTTGAGCAAAAAGAAGATGCCCAGGATCATCACCGCCGTCACCGACAGATAGAGCGCCCGCGCCAGGGTAAAGCCTACCTCGCCGGGATCGGGTACCGGCCACGGCAGCGGCGACACGGTGGCGGTGCCACGGGTCAGCCAGTCGGAGTTCTTGAGAAAGGCCTTGATGATCTCGGCGATGCCCAGGGTGGCGATGGCCAGATAGTCGCTGCGAAGCCCCAGGCAGACGTGGCCGATAAAGTAGCCGATACCGCCGGCCAGCGCTCCGCCGACCACCCAGCCGACCCACACCGGCAGGCCGAACCCGCCGATGAAGCCCATCTGGCTTTCGATGGCGTCGGTGACCTCGCGCAGTTCACTGATCACCACCATGTAGACGACGAGGCCGATCACCACGGTGATCAGGGTGCGCAGCCAGGACGGCACGCCCAGGCGAGTCATGCGCGACAGCGCGAATACCAGCGCGATACCGACGGCCAGATACCCCAGTACCTTGGCCAGCTCACCGGGCAGCGGGCTATCCCAGAAGGCCGGATTGACCGGCACGCTGAAGGTCATGGCGCAGAAGCCGCCGAGGGCGACGAAGCCCATGACGCCTGCGTTGAACTGGCCGGCGTAGCCCCACTGGATGGTCAGGCCCAGGGCCAGGATGGCGTAGCAGCTGGCTTCCACCAGCATGCGTGTCGAATAGGCCGAACCCATGGCCATGTAGACCGCGCCGACGGCGACGGCGAGGACCACCAAGAGGCTGAGTTCGCGCACCGGAAAGCGGCTCTGGGGCGCGGTGTTGGCGTCGTCGCGGCGATGAAAGTTGTTGGTCGTCATCAGATCACCTTGCCCTTGAAGATGCCGGTGGGGCGCCACACCAGGATGGCGACGAGGATGAAGAAGGGCACCACGATCTTGTACTCGGTGCCGACGAAGGCCAGGTTACTGGGCAGCTCGAGCCACTCGGGCAGGCTGTCGCTGAAGGGCCGCAGCAGCACCCGCCAGTTGAACACCGCCAGGGTCTCGGCGAAGCCCACCACGAAGCCGCCGGCGATGGCGCCGAAGGGGTGGCCAACACCGCCGACGATGGCGGCGGCGAAGATCGGCAGCAGCAGGTGGAAGCTCAAGTCCGGCTTGAACGTCACGTCCATCGACAGCAGGGTGCCAGCGATGGCGGCCAGGCCACCGACGATCACCCAGGTCACGGCGACGATGGTGTTGGTGTTGATGCCCGATGCCCGGGCCAGGTCCGGGTTGTCGGACATGGCGCGCATGGCCTTGCCGAGCCGGGTACGCGACAGAAACAGCTGCAGCCCGATCACCGCCACCAGGGTCAGCACGAACAGATAGATCTGCGGCTCGGTGATCACCACCGGCACCCGGGCGCCCTCGAAGGGCAGCGCCAGGCGGAAGATCTCCTTGCGGTCATCGACGTACAGGCTCTGGCCGCCGGTGCCCGAGAACAGCCGGATCAGGCCCTGCAGCATCAGGGTCACGCCGAGGGAGCCGATGACCATCACGATCGGCTTGACGCCGTGGGCGCGCAGCGGCTTGTAGAAGGCCTTGTCGATGCCCACCGCCAGCGCCGCCGTCAGCACCATGGCCAGCGGCAGCATGACGATGGCGGTGGGCACACCGATGACGTCGCCGGCATGGGGGAACAGCGTCGCCAGCAGCAGCACCATGAAGGCGCCGAAGGTCATCATGTCGGCGTGGGCGAAGTGGGCAAAGCGCATGATGCTGAAGACCAGCGTCACGCCCACCGCGCCGATGGCGTAGATCGACCCGGTGACGCTGCCGGCGATCAGCACGTTGTTGATGAAGAACACGAATTCGTTCAAGGCGATATCTCCGCGCTAGGACTCGGCGTCAGCCGCCGAGGAAGCTCTTGGCCACGTCAGGATCGGCAAGCAGCGCCTGCCCCGTGTCGGTGAAGCGGTTCTGGCCGGCGGCCAGCACGAAGCCCTTGTCGGCGATGGCCAGGGCCTGCTTGGCGTTCTGCTCCACCATCAGGATGCCGACGCCGGCGGCGTTGACCTCCTTGACCCGGTCGAAGATCTCGTACATGTACTTGGGCGACAGCCCTGCAGTCGGCTCGTCGAGCAGCAGTAGTTCGGGTTCGGCCATCAGCGCCCGGCCCATGGCCACCATCTGGCGCTGGCCACCGGACAGCTCGCCGGCAGGCTGATGACGCTTTTCGTGAAGGGGCGGGAAGAATTCGTAGACCTTGGACAGCATGCGTTTCATGTTTCCCGGCTTGAGGAAGGCCCCCATCTCGAGGTTTTCCTTGACCGTCAGGCTGGGAAAGACGTTGTGCTCCTGGGGCACGAAGCCCATGCCCAGTTCTACCAGGCGGTTGGTGGGCAGGTTCTGGATCGGTTCACCGCGCAGCAGGATATCGCCCTGGGTCACGTTCAACTGGCCGAAGATGGCCTTGAGCATGGTCGACTTGCCGGCGCCGTTGGGGCCGACGATGACGCCGATCTGGTCGGCCTCGATGGCCATGTCCACCCCGTTGAGGATGTTCATGCCGCCATAGCCGCCGTGCACCTCGCGTGCATCGAGTAGAGGCATAGTCCTGTTCTCTGCATAAGAGCGCCTGTCGCGCCCTGGTTGTTGTTATCGCCGCGCCTGCAACGGGAGGGGCCCCCGGGTGGCGCGGTGTCTGTTGCCGGGCCGCTGTCAGGCCGCGCCGGCGCCGAAATAGGCTTCGATGACCTCGGGGTTGTTCTGGATCTCCTCGATGGAGCCCTCGACCATCACCGAGCCCTGGGCCAGCACGATCACCGGATCGCACAGCCTGGCGATCATGTCCATGTCGTGCTCGATGACCAGGAAGGTGTAGCCGAACTCGCGGTTCATCCGTTCGATATTGCCGATCAGGTCTCCCAGCAGGGTGCGGTTGACCCCGGCGGCGATCTCGTCGAGCAGCACCACCCGAGCGTCGGTCATCATGGTGCGGCCGAGCTCCAGAAGCTTCTTCTGGCCACCGGAGAGGTTGCCTGCCAGCTCGTTGCGCACATGATTGAGGCCGATGAACTCGATCACCTCCTGGGCCCGGCGCTTGACCTCGGCCTCCTGTGCTCGCACCGCCTTCGGCGCGAACCAGGCCTTGGCCAGGGACTCCCCGGGCTGGTCCGGGGGCACCATCATCAGGTTTTCCAGGGCGGTGAGCTGGGAGAACTCGTGGGCGATCTGGAAGGTGCGCAACAGGCCCTTGTGAAACAGCTCGTTGGCCGGACGATTGGTGATGTCCTCGCCGTCCAGCAGGATCTGCCCGGAATCCAGCGGCAGGGCGCCTGCGATGATGTTGAACAGGGTCGACTTGCCCGCACCGTTGGGGCCGATCAGACCGGTGACGGAGCCTTCCTCGACCTGAATCGAACAGTCGTTGATGACGTGAAGGCCGCCGAAGGCCTTGTTGACGTGTCGTACATCGATGATGGCTGACATCTTGGGTCCCGCCGTGTTGTCTATTGTCGTTGTTGCGTTGTTGCGTTGTTGCGTTGTTGCGTTGGTGTTGTTGGTGTCGTTGCGGTCTTGATTGTCGGGCTTCCCGACGTCCCTCAGCCGCTGGCGGCGTGCTGCTCGGCCATCAGCCGGTAGGCGGCGAAGGCGCCTACCAGTACGCAGGCGCCGATGGTCGGCAGCCAGTAGCCCTGGACATAGGGCAGGGCACGCAGAAAGACGAAGGCGACCCCGGTCGGCGCGATGAAGCGCACCAGAAACCGCCACAGCCTGAGCCAGCTGGAGCGGGTGTGCATTTCCTTCATCGATTCGGACTGGGTCAGCGACCAGCCGGCGAACAGCGCCACCAGCAGGCCGCACAGGGGCAGCGTGATGTGGGTCACCAGTTCCAGCACGGCGAAGGCGCTGCGACCGAACACGTCATGCACGGGGCTGGCCTCGGCCCAGACGTTGAAACTCGCCACCGTGGCGAGCCCCAGCCCCCAGGCCAGCACCGACACCAGGGCCACCGCCAGTACGCGACTGAGGTCGAAGCGCTCGACCAGATAGGCCGCGACCGGCTCGATCAGCGAGATTGCCGAGCTGATCGCGGCCCCCAGTACCAGTACGAAGAAGATGGCGCCGACCAGCGAGCCTGAAGGCATCACCGAGAATGCCAGCGGCAGTGACACGAACATCAGCCCCGGCCCTTCATCGGCGGCAAGTCCCGCACCGAACACCAGGGCGAAGATCGCCAGCCCCGCGATTACCGCCACCAGGGTGTCGATCAGGGCGATGGCGAAGGCGGTCAGGGTCAGCGAGGTCTCGCTGGGCATGTAGGCGCCATAGGCCATGATCGCGCCCATCCCCAGACTCAGCGTGAAGAACGACTGCCCCATCGCCTCGAGCCAGCCTTCCAGGCTCAACTCGGACAGCGAGAAGGACAGCATGAAGCGACTGGCCGCCGCCATGTCGCCGCTGGTCGCGGCGTAGAACAGCACCACCAGCAGAATGACCAGCAGGGTCGGCATCAGGATGCGCAGGGCACTCTCCAGTCCACGATGAACACCCCGGGCGACGATGTAGGCGCAGATGGCGAGAAACAGCGTGTGGTAGAGCGTCAGCTTCAGCGGCGAGGCGATCAGGTTGGCAAAGTTGTCGGCCAGCATGGCGGCGTCGGCGTCGCGCAGTGACCCGGTCAGCATCTCGCCAAGATAGTGCAGCGCCCAGCCGCTGATCACCGAGTAGAAGCTCAGGATCAGCAGCGCGGACAGGCCACCGAGCCAGCCGATGGTCTCCCAGGCGCGGGAGGTGCGATGACAACGGGTGAGAAAGCGCATGCCCATGATCGGGCAGCGCCGGCTGTTGCGCCCAAGCATGATCTCGGCGATCAAAATCGGGATGCCGACGGCAAAGACGCACAGCACGTAGACCAGCAGAAAGGCGCCACCACCGTGCTCGCCGGCCAGGTAGGGAAAGCGCCAGAGGTTACCCAGGCCCACCGCCGAGCCGACGGCGGCCAGCAGGAAGGTGCCTTTGTGGGTCCAGATGTTATCGCTGCTCATGGGGCTTCCGTCGACATGTCGGCGTCGCGACGCGGTAATGGCTGACCGGGCCGAGGCCCGGTCTGACATGTCAACTTTGCGATACAACCATGGCGCCTGACTAGGGGCGATGCGTTTAGCAGGCGTTGGCGGGACGGGTTTCCGTCACTGGCGGGTTCTGGAACTCGTCGTCAGCTGCTGGTATGGGGAGCCAGGGCGCGGTGATCGTCGCCAAGACGCACGGTATCGCCGATCGACAGGTCGCCGATATTCTTGGTGCGCTCGCCTGTGCGCACGGAGATCAGGGCGACCACGTCGCCGATGCTGGCGGTGTCGTCGTCGACCCTGGCTTCCACCCTGACCCTGACCGAATAGCCATGGTAGCGGCCGGCGATGATACTGCCGACGTGGGCGGTGGGGTATTCGTCGGGCTTGTCGGCGAAGTAGCGCTGAACGCTGTCAGCGCCGGGATCATCCCATTCGACGTGCTTGTGCATTCGCGTATCTCCTTGTTCGCGAAGGATGACGGTGCCCCATTAGCATAGACCGCAACTAGGGCGGTCGCCGTCTTCACCCCTAACGGTTATCAGTCTGCATCAATTGTGGCAGCGCTCGGCCCGGAAAGTTCCACTGAAGTCGCGCCATGGCCGCGCCTGGGCCTCGCCAAGCAGACGGCGATGCCCGACGGCCACAAACGACGACGCCCGCCATGAAGAGCCGGGCATCGATATTGTCTATTCCGCAAAACGACGATGCCCGACGGCCGCAAACAACGATGCCCGCCAGGAGGCGGGCATCGATGAAGCGAGAAAACGCAGCGCTTACTTCTTGGTGGCGCGCTTGCGCTCGTTCTCGGTCAGGAACTTCTTGCGCAGACGGATATGGTTCGGGGTGATCTCGACCAGCTCGTCGTCATCGAGGAACTCGATGGCCTGTTCCAGGGTGAAGCGTACCGGCGGGGTCAGCACGATGTTCTCGTCGTTGCCGGAGGCGCGCATGTTGTCGAGCTTCTTGCCCTTGGTGGGGTTGACCACCATGTCGTTGGCGCGGTTGTTGATGCCGACCAGCATGCCTTCGTAGACCTCGGTGCCGTGGTCGATGATCAGCTTGCCGCGCTCCTGCAGGGCGTACAGGGCGTAGGCCAGGGCCTTGCCCGGAACCATCGACACCAGCACGCCGTTGCGACGCTCGATGGAAGCGTCGGGCTTGAGCGGGCCGTAGTGGTCGAAGCGGCTGGTCAGGATGCCGGTACCGGAGGTCAGGGTCAGGAACTGACCACGGAAGCCGATCAGGCCGCGCGCCGGGATGATGAAGTCCAGGCGGACCCGGCCCTTGCCGTCCGGGTTCATGTTCTTGAGCTCGCCCTTGCGGTAGCCGAGCTCTTCCATGATGGCGCCCTGGTGCTGCTCTTCGCAGTCGATGATGACTTCTTCGTAGGGCTCCTGCTTCTCACCGTCGATCTCGCGGATGATGACCTCGGGACGACCCACGGCCAGCTCGAAGCCTTCACGACGCATGCTCTCGATCAGCACCGACAGGTGCAGCTCGCCGCGGCCGGAGACGATGAACTTCTCCGGGGACTCGCCCTGCTCGACACGCAGCGCCACGTTGTGGATCAGCTCCTGGTCGAGACGATCGCGAATGTTGCGGCTGGTGACGAACTTGCCGTCCTTGCCGGCAAACGGAGAGTCGTTGACCTGGAAGGTCATGGACACGGTGGGCTCGTCGACGGTCAGTGCCGGCAGTGCCTCGACGGCGGCCGGATCACAGATGGTGTCGGAGATCGCCAGGTCGTCGATGCCGGTGATGCAGACGATGTCCCCGGCGGTGGCCTGCTCGGTCTGTACCCGCTCGAGACCCAGGTGGGTCATGACCTGGCCGACCTTGCCCTTGCGGGTCTGGCCTTCCTTGTTGATGACCACCACCTGCTGGTTGGGCGAGATGGCGCCGCGGGTGATGCGGCCAAGGCCAATGACGCCGACGTAGCTGGAGTAGTCGAGTGCCGAGATCTGCATCTGCAGCGGGCCGTCGAGTTCCACCTTGGGCGGCTCGACGATGTCGACGATGGACTGGAACATCGGCGTCATGTCGTCGGACAGCTGGTCAGGCTCGGGACCGGCGATGCCGTTGAGGGCGGAGCAGTAGATGATCGGAAAGTCGAGCTGCTCGTCGCTGGCGCCGAGGTTGTCGAACAGATCGAAGATCTGGTCGATGACCCAGTCCGGGCGTGCGCCGGGGCGATCGATCTTGTTGACCACCACGATCGGCTTGAGGCCCTGATCGAAGGCCTTCTGGGTGACGAAGCGGGTCTGCGGCATGGGGCCGTCGACGGCGTCGACCAGCAGCAGTACCGAGTCCACCATCGACATCACGCGCTCGACCTCGCCGCCGAAGTCGGCGTGTCCAGGGGTGTCGACGATGTTGATGTGGTAGTCCTGTCCCTCGGGGGAATTCCAGCGGATCGCCGTGTTCTTCGCCAGGATGGTGATACCGCGTTCCTTCTCCTGGTCATTGGAGTCCATGATGCGCTCCTGACCCTCGGCCTTGCGGTCCAGAGTGCCAGACTGACTCAACAGCTTGTCGACCAGGGTGGTTTTGCCGTGGTCGACGTGAGCGATGATGGCGATGTTGCGAAGATTCTCGATCACGACGGGATCCTGCTGGAAAAAGTGGGGCAGCATTATAGGGCCTGGGCGATGACAACGACCAGCCTTGTTGGCGCCAATCTCGGCATCGATCCTCAAGATGCTGAACTATCAAGCACCTGCGAGGCGAAAAAAGTAGGCGAAATCGACAGAAAGGACGATCTGACGCTCAGGCGCGCTGCACGACCATCTTGGCGCGACAGGCCTTGAGGCGAGTGGCGAGGTCCTCCACCGCGCTCAGGTCCAGCGACGGGTCGAAGCCTCCCAATCGATCGAACCAGGTACGTTCGACGCCCAGGGCCCGGGTCGGTGTACGTCGCAGCAGGCTGAGCAGCGATAGCGGGCAGGGGCGAGCAGGACGCACCACCGGGCGCGAATCATCGCAGGCGGCTGCCATCATTCGCTCGACCCAGTGGGTGTCCAGAGGGCCGAGGCAGAAGCCGAGCATGCGTCCGTTGCTGTGGGAGGCGGCCAGATTGAGGCGCCGCCCCATGGGCGCGGGCCTGCTGCGCACCTGGCGATAGCCGACGACGGCGTGTTCGCCCGGTTCGCCCAGTAGTGGTGGCGCCATATCGCCATCGTCGATGACGAGGATCTCGCCTCTTCCCTGGAAGAGGGCGACCTGCTGGCGAGCTTCCGCGAGCCGGCGAGGCAGTTCCTTGCCGGTAAGTCGGGCATCAATGATCAAGCTGATTTTCACGACGACACTCCGAGGAGGGTGACGCCGGCCGGCAGGGGAGGCGGTCGGAGTCGAACGTAATAAAGTGTATCTTTGCGTTGCGAAAGGTTCCAGCGCCCGCTGACACCTCGCGATCGGCCCGGCAGAGTTTATATATCCTGTCACAAAGGTCCAAAGTGGTGCGTCACAGTCTTTATTGCACTTTTGTGGTGCATTGGTCGGCGACTCCTGAAGACTATGGGCCTTTGTGCCCTAAGCTGGCGCAAAGGGTCTGTTTGGATAAAAAAGATGCGAAACAACGGGTTGGGATTTTTTTGGTCGATGCTGGTGCAATGCTGGCACGCAATCTGCATTGTGGTTGGCAGTGTCATCGTGTCGCGCACGTTGCCATGGGCAGTGTCCCGGGAGCGTGCTACAAAGGATCCCGGTACCCCTTTTGTTCCCTGGATCATCCCCCGTTTCAAACCGGTGACATGGGATTGGCGCCGTTGCGCAACGCTCGAGTCACGAGACAAGTTCCACTCTGGAGGACCACATGTCAGACAAGACCCTCGCCCTGATCAACGAACATGATGTGAAGTGGGTTGACCTGCGCTTCACCGATACCCGCGGTAAAGAGCAGCACGTCACCATTCCGGCCGCCGAGGTCGACGAAGAGTTCTTCGAGAATGGCCAGATGTTCGATGGTTCCTCCATCAACGGCTGGAAGGGCATCAACGAGTCCGACATGATCCTGCGTCCGGAGGACGGCACCGGCTTCCTCGACCCCTTCACCGAAGACGCGACCCTGATCCTGCGTTGCGACATCATCGAGCCGGCCACCATGCAGGGCTACGAGCGTGATCCGCGCTCCATCGCCAAGCGCGCCGAGGCCTACCTGCAGTCCTCTGGCCTGGGCGATACCGCCTTCTTCGGCCCCGAGCCCGAGTTCTTCATCTTCGACGAGGTGCACTGGAAGGCCGATATCGAAGGCGCCATGTACAAGATCAGCTCCGAAGAGGGTGCCTGGTCCACCGACCGCGCCGTCGAAGGTGGCAACCTCGGTCACCGTCCGCGGGTCAAGGGCGGCTACTTCCCGGTTCCGCCGGTGGACAGCTTCCATGACATGCGCGGTGCCATGTGCAACACCCTCGAGGCCATCGGTCAGAAGGTCGAGGTGCACCACCACGAGGTGTCCAACGCCGGCCAGAACGAGATCGGTGTTGCCTTCAACACCCTGGTCAAGAAGGCCGACGAAGTTCAGGAAATGAAGTACGTGATCCACAATGTGGCTCACGCCTACGGCAAGACCGCCACCTTCATGCCCAAGCCGCTGGTCGGCGACAACGGCAGCGGTATGCACGTCCACCAGTCTTTCTGGAAGGACGGCCAGAACCAGTTTGCCGGTGACGAGTACGCCGGTCTGTCCGAAATGGCACTGTTCTACATCGGCGGTATCATCAAGCACGCCCGCGCCCTGAACGCCTTCACCAACGCTTCTACCAACTCCTACAAGCGCCTGGTGCCGGGCTTCGAAGCGCCGGTCATGCTGGCCTACAGCGCCCGTAACCGTTCTGCTTCCATCCGTATCCCGTACACCGCAAGCCCGAAGGGCAAGCGTGTCGAGGCGCGTTTCCCCGACCCGACCGCCAACCCCTACCTGTGCTTCGCGGCGATGCTGATGGCCGGTATCGACGGCATCAAGAACAAGATCCACCCCGGCGACGCCATGGACAAGAACCTCTATGACCTGCCGCCGGAAGAAGGCAAGGCCATCCCGACCGTGGCCGAGAGCCTCGACCAGGCGCTGGCAGCCCTCGACGAGGACCGCAGCTTCCTGACCGAAGGTGGCGTCTTCACCGACGACATGATCGACGCTTACATCGAGCTCAAGAACGAGGACGTCGAGCGTCTGCGCATGGCGACCCACCCGATCGAGTTCGACATGTACTACAGCTGCTGATCGGCATAGCGCCTCGTGCGTTCCGTCGGCCCCGCGATGATCGCGGGGCCGATTTTTTTGCGCGGGCCTTGCGCCTGGGCAAGGGATCCCCTTGGCGCGGGTCGTGGCTGCCGTCATCCTCGTCAGGGGAAGGTCGGCGAGGGCAATCACGATGATGCAGCGGTGGACGCGCAGGGCAGGCCGGGAGAGGGGCGAGAGCGCTCCCTCGTCGCCGAGTCGGCCGTCACTGATGGCCATTGCCTTGCTGGCAGCGTCCGGGCTGGCGTTGCCGGTGGCAGAAACCGTGCCGGCGAGCACCATCTATCGCAGTGTCGGTCCCGACGGCGTCGTGCGCTACAGCGATACGCCCTCGGCCGGCGCCCGCGCGCTGGAACCGCCGCCGTTGTCCAGCGCCCCTGCGCTGGATGTGGCGGCGCCCTCCAGGCCGACGGCGCCTTCAGTACCAGGCCCGGATAGCGACGCCGATGTCTTCCAGCCCCACGATGTCCTGGCCATCGCCTCTCCGGCGGATGACAGCGTGTTGCCCACGGGGGCCGGGGGAAGATTGAAGGTGCTGGCCGCGATCAGCCCGCCTCCGGCGACGGGGGATCGCCTCGGCCTGGAGGTCGACGGTGTGCTCGCCACCAGCGTCACCGGCA
Source organism: Halomonas sp. MMSF_3323 (assembly GCF_030733595.1). NCBI lineage: Bacteria > Pseudomonadati > Pseudomonadota > Gammaproteobacteria > Oceanospirillales > Halomonadaceae > Halomonas > Halomonas sp. MMSF_3323. Next base: position 31,327 of record NZ_JASHIT010000028.1, read on the forward strand.
TCGGCCCACTGTGGCTCACCAATCTGGAGCGTGGCGAGCATCGCCTGGGCCTGGTGGTGCTGGCCCCGTCGGGAGAGGTGCGTCAACGCAGTGCCGATATCGTCATCCACGTACAGCGCGCCAGCCGCCTGCTTCCCGCCAACCCCCTTCGTCCTGCGCCGCCTTGACCCGCGATCTGCGGGCCTTGTGCGGACAGTGATCCAGGCGAGACTGCCCTGCACCAGGTTGGTGCACTAAAATGGTGCGTAGGTGCGCCGACGGTGACCCGCCTCCTCGACAAAAGCACCGTCCTGGCGCCTGCGCGGCGGGAATGTGCCACTGGCACCAAGGCTGGCCCGCTTCTTGCTTTGATTGTTGTTGTCTGACGCCTGCTCGAGGCCGAGACCTGGACCGCCACCATGGCATGCCGGCTTGGCGCCGTGGCGGCCTCTATCGAGCGGGCGCTTTGCCCCATCAGGATGGACCCATGACGCCTGGCATCATCGAACACCTCACAACTGCGGTCATGCTGCTCGACGGCGAGCTGCGACCGACCTGGATGAACCCGGCGGCCGAGACCCTGCTGGCGGTCAGCGCCAGTCGGGTTGCCGGCGTGGCGCTGAGCGACTGGCTCAGCGGCGAGGATGATATCGCCGAGGTGCTGATACGTGCCCGGGACGGGCAGCATCCCTATACCCAGCGGGAGGCGCGGCTGGTCCTCGCCGGTGGAGACCCCTTGACGGTGGACTACACCGTGACGCCGCTGTCGCCTGACGAGCTGCTGCTGGAGATGGAACCACGGGACCGGCTGTTGCGAATTTCCCGCGAGGAAGCGCTGCAGTCGCGCCAGGAAACCATGAAGGTGCTGGCGCGGGGGCTGGCCCACGAGGTCAAGAATCCCCTGGGGGGGATTCGTGGCGCGGCGCAATTGCTCGAGCGTGACCTGGAGCAGACGCCGGCGCTCAAGGAGTACACCCGGATCATCATCGAAGAGGTGGATCGGCTCCGGGATCTGGTCGATTCCATGCTCGGGCCCAACCGGGTGAGTCGGCGAGAGCCGCTGAACATCCACCGGGTGCTGGAGCGGGTACGCGCGCTGCTGCTGGTCGAACAGCCGCGGGTGAGCATCGAGCGCGACTATGATCCCAGCCTGCCGGAGTTGACCGGCGATGAAGCCCAGTTGATCCAGGCGGTGCTCAATGTGGCCCGCAACGCCGTCCAGGCGCTGGTCGAGTCCGAGACACCGAACCCGGTGATGACCCTGAGGACCCGCGCGCGCCGCCAGTTCACCCTGGGCGCCCAGCGCCATCGTCTGGTCTGCGACGTCAGCGTGATCGACAACGGCCCGGGCGTCCCCGAGACGCTGCGCGAGACCCTGTTCTATCCGATGGTGTCCGGTCGTGCCGAGGGCAGCGGCCTGGGGCTGTCGATCGCCCAGTCGGTGCTGCACCAGCACGAAGGGCTGATCGAGTGCGAGTCCGAGCCCGGACGCACCGAATTCCGTCTGTTGATTCCCCTGGAGATGAGTCATGACTGATACCGCTCGTGTAATGATCGTCGACGACGACCGGGCCATACGCTGGGTGCTCGAGCGCGCCCTGGCGCAGCCGGACCTTGAGGTCGAGGCGGTCGAGCGGGCCGACGGTATCCTCGATCGACTGCTGGCCGAGCCGCCCGACGTGCTGGTCACCGATATCCGCATGCCAGGCATCGACGGACTCGATCTGATGGCCAAGGTGCGCCAGGTGCACCCGGACCTGCCGGTCATCGTGATGACCGCCCATTCCGACCTGGACAGTGCGGTGGCTTCCTATCAGGGCGGGGCCTTCGAGTACCTGCCCAAGCCGTTCGACGTGGACGAGGCGCTGGCCCTGGTGCGACGCGCGGTGGCCCACGTGCGCGAGCGCCAGCGGCCGGTCAGCGTGCCCGAAGGACTCGACGCCGAGATCATCGGTGAGGCGCCGGCGATGCAGGAGGTGTTCCGGGCCATCGGGCGCCTGGCGCACTCGCATATCACGGTGTTGATCAACGGCGAGTCCGGGACCGGCAAGGAGCGCGTGGCGCGTGCGCTTCATCAGCACAGTCCCCGCGCCGCCAATCCCTTTATTGCCCTCAACATGGCGGCGATCCCCCGGGATCTGATCGAGTCGGAGCTGTTTGGCCACGAGAAGGGCGCCTTCACCGGCGCCAGCGCCAGTCGCCAGGGGCGCTTCGAGCAGGCCAACGGCGGCACCCTGTTCCTCGACGAGATCGGTGACATGCCCTCGGAGACCCAGACCCGGCTGTTGCGGGTGCTGGCCGACGGCGAGTTCTATCGGGTCGGTGGTCATACGCCGGTCAAGGTGGACGTGCGCATCATCGCCGCGACCCACCAGGACCTCGAGACGCTGGTCGCCGATGGCCGCTTTCGTGAGGACCTGTTCCACCGCCTCAACGTCATCCGCGTGCACCTGCCAAGGCTGTCCCAGCGGCGCGAGGATATTCCCCGGCTGGCGCGGCACTTCCTGGTCGAGGCGGCCAAGGAGCTGTCCACCGACGTCAAGGTGCTGACCCGCGAAGCCGAGGAGTTCCTGACCCGGGTGGACTGGCCGGGCAACGTGCGTCAGCTCGAGAACACCTGTCGCTGGCTGACGGTGATGGCCTCCGGGCGCGAGATCCTGGTCGAGGACCTGCCGCCGGAGCTGCGCGGCGGCGATGACAGCGCCGCAGGCGGGGACTGGCGTGAAGCCTTCCGCGCCTGGGCCGACAGCGCCCTGGCCTCCGGCCACACCCACCTGCTCGAGGAGGCGGTGCCGGACTTCGAGCGCATCCTTATCGAGACCGCGCTCAAGCACACCGCCGGGCGCAAGGGCGAGGCTGCCGAGCTGCTGGGCTGGGGGCGCAATACCTTGACCCGCAAGCTGAAGGTGCTGCTGCCGTCGTTGGCGGAAGACCAGGAGGTCTGAGCGGGCCGGGGCGGCGAGTCCGGGGGGCATCGGTTTAACCAGCCTGCCCGGACCGGCCTACCCCAAGGGGCATATCATCAGCCTGTTATCGGTGGCCTAGAGTGGTGGCGACGTTGCACCGCTACTCTCGGCGTCGGGGGTAGCGTCACGATTCTGAGGCCTACCCCCATGAACCTTTCACGCTCTCGTCGGCTTGGCCTGGTGGCCATGTCGCTGGTTTTCATCTCGAGCCTCTCGCTTGCCCAGGAGCGGTCCTCGCCACGCACCGTACCGGCCAACAGCGAGCCTGCTGCCAGCAGCGAGGATCTTGCTGCCATCGCCAAGGAAACCACCAACCCGGTGGGATCGGCCTGGATGCTGTGGATGCAGAACGACTATACCCACCTGGACGGCGACGACTTCGACGGTCGCTGGTCCAATTCCTTCAAGTTCCAGCCGGTCATGTCCTTCCCCTTCGAGATGGCAGACGACAACTGGAACCTGGTGGTGCGCCCGGTGTTCCAGTACAACTCGACTCCGATGGACGAGAGCTTCGGTACCCTGGCCCGGGGCGGCAGCCCGCTGGACATCGATCCCGACGAGTGGAGCCGCAATGCCCCCCATCGCGGGCGTACCGAGGGCCTGGGTGACACCGCCCTGGTGACCCTGGCCGGCCCGGCCCGCGCCGACGGCGTCATCTGGGGCCTGGGGCTGACCCAGATCTTCCCCACCGCCGAGCATGATGTGCTGGGCCAGGGCAAGTTCCAGGCCGGGCCGGCGGCCCTGATCGCGCGCCTGGCGCCCAATCCCGGCGGCTGGAACATGGGCCTGCTGGCTCAGCACTGGTGGTCCTACGCCGGAGAAGATGACCGCGAGCACACCAGCCAGACCGATCTGCAGTACTTCCTCAACTACCGGCTCAGCGGCACCGAACTGGTGGGCATGACACCCAACGTGCGCATCAACTGGGAGGCCGACAGCGGCGAGAAGGTCAACTTCCCGATCGGCCTGGGCTATTCCAACGTGGTCCGCATGGGCAGCACCCCGGTTCGCCTGGCCGCCGAGATCCAGCACAGCGTGATCCGCGGTGATGAGTGGGATGCGGACTGGAACTTCCGCTTGATGTTCATCCCGGTGGTCAAGAACCCGTTCATGTAACGGCGCTGGCAGCCTACGCAAAGGGGCCCCGCCATGGCGGGGCCCCTGTGCATCTGCGGCCGACCAGCAGGCCCGCTATCAGGCAAGCGTCAGCGGTTCGGTGCGGGCTTCGAGCCAGGCCAGCGCCTGGCCGTCGAGCCTCGGCGCCAGCCGGCGGCGGACCTCGTCGTGGTAGGCGTTGAGCCAGTCAATCTCGGCCTGATCCAGGGTGAACAGGTTCAGGCAGCGGGTGTCGATGGGACACAGGGTCAGGGTCTCGAACTCGAGGAAGTCGCCGAAGTCGCTGGGGGCCGCGGCGCGGTTGGCCACCAGGTTCTCGATGCGCACCCCCCACTGGCCGGGACGGTACACCCCAGGCTCGTTGGAGGTGATCATGCCTTCGCGCATGGCGGTATGTTCGGCGACGGAAGCGCCCGAGCTGATCACCTGAGGACCTTCGTGGACGTTGAGGAAGTAGCCCACGCCGTGGCCGGTACCGTGACCGTAGTCGCGGCCGGTGGCCCACAGCGGCGCCCGCGCCAGAGCGTCCAGCCGCGAGGCGGCGATGCCCTCGGGGAAGCGCGCCCGCGACAGTGCAATCATGCCCTTGAGCACCAGGGTGCAGTCTTCGCGCTGAGCCTCACTGACCGCGCCGACCGGGACCATGCGGGTGATATCGGTGGTGCCACCGCGGTACTGGCCGCCGGAGTCGATCAGCAACAGGCCGTCGCCCTCGATCACCGAATGGGCCTCCTGGGTCGCGCGGTAGTGGGGCAGGGCACCGTTAGCGTTGAAGGCGGCGATGGTATTGAAGCTCTCGCAGACGAAGTCCTCGTCCTTGGCGCGTTCTTCATACAGGCGGACCTCGACGTCCAGCTCGGTGACCCGTTCGCCGGCGGCGAAGGCGGCCTCCAGCCAGGCGAAGAAGCGACACAGGGCCGCGCCGTCGGCTTCCATGGCCTGACGCACGAAGCCGAGCTCGTGGGCTGTCTTGATGCCCTTGGCCAGGGTGCTGGGCTGGAAGGCTTCGACCACGGTCATCTCGTCCGGCAGGGCCTGGCGGGTCCCCAGCGTCAGCCGGGCCGGATCGATCAGTACCCGTTCGTCCCGCGGCAGGGCGGACAGCCGCGCCGCCCAGTCGGCGTAGTCGGCCACCTCGACGCCATCGGCCTTGAGCGCATCGAGCAGTTCGGGAGCGAGCTTGCCCGGTGCCACGAACAGGGTGGCGGTGGCGCGACCGATCAGCAGGTGGGACAGGAACACCGGATTGAAGCCCACGTCGGCACCGCGCAGGGTGGTCAGCCAGGCGATGTCGTCCAGCGTCGACACCAGATGCCAGTCGGCGTGGTGCTCGGCCATGGCCGTGCGTACCCGGTCCAGACGCTGGCGCCGGGTCTCGTCCAGATAGCGGCTGGCGTGGGGTTCGATGGCCCCGCTCGGCAGGCTCGGGCGATCGCGCCAGATCTCGTCGAGCAGGTCGCTGTCGCCGCGCAGGACGACGCCCCGTTCACCCAGGATGTCCTCGAACTGGCGGCCGTGGGCCAGGGACACCACCTGGGCGTCGTAGCCCAGGGTGTCGCCGGCCTCGAGACGCTCGGCCAGCCACAGCATCGGTGCGCTGGCCTGGCCCTGGGTCAGCTTCATCATGCTGATGCCGGTGCCGGCGAGTTGAGCCTCGGCTTGCACGAAGTAGCGGCTGTCGACCCACAGGCCGGCCTCGTCCTGGGTCACCACCAGGGTACCCACCGAGCCGTCGAAGCCGGACAGCCACTCGCGACCGGCCCAGTGCTCGGGCAGGTATTCGCTGTTGTGCGGATCGCTGGACGGTAGCCACCAGGCATCGATGGCGTGGCGGCGCATCGCCTCGCGCAGATCGCTCAAGCGTTGGCGAGCGGTATCGGCACTGGCTGAGGTCATGCTCAGACTCCTGTTCTGACAATGGCTTCGGCGTCCGCGCGGTGGGCGGCCGCCGGATCGATAAGACGGTGATGCTTCAGCATGCGCTTGAACACCGGCACGAGCAACAGCAGCACCCCGGCGAAGATCACCAGGGCGATAGCCGACCGCCCGAACAGTTCCGGCAACTGCTGAAGCTCCTCGGCGTTGACGTGACCGCCGATCAAGCCAGCCACCAGGTTGCCGAGGGCGGCACCGGTGAACCACAGGCCCATCAACTGGCCCTGGGTGCGACGCGGCGACAGCCCCGACATGGTGGACAGCCCCACCGGCGACAGGCACAGCTCGCCCAGGGTCAACAGCAGCATGCTGCCGACGATCCACCAGGGTGACACCAGCCCTGTGCCTGTCAGTACCTGTTGCGCCGCCAGCACCATCAGGCCAAAGCCGCAGGCTGCGAGCAGCAGGCCGAGGACGAACTTCATCGGGCTGCCCGGTTCCAGTCGGCGACGACCGAGCGCCGGCCACAGCCAGCCGAACAGCGGACCCAGCAGCACGATGAATACCGGGTTCAACGACTGGAACCACAGGGTGGGGACCTCCCAGCCCATCACGTTGCGGTCGGTGTAGTTGGCCGCGAACAGGTTATAGGAGGTGGGCTGCTGCTCGAAGGCGGCCCAGAAGAAGGCGGCGGCGACGATCAGCACAAAGCAGATGGTGACGCGAATACGCTCGTCACCGCTGAGTCCAGAGAACAGCATCAGGTAGGCAAAGAAGCCCAGCGAGGCGACGATCAGCACGCTGGTCATGGCCTCGGCCACCGCGCGGGCGTCGATGGTCACCACGCCGGTAGCGACCAGCGCCACCAGGGCGGCGATCAGCGCCAGGCACAGCGACACGACGGGGCCGACGTGACGACGGCGCTGGGCCGGGGCGTCCCAGGTGGAGGCGCGGCCGCGCTCGGCGTCGGCGCGCTGCATGGCGGGCACCGCCCACAGGCGAAACAGCAGCAGTGCGATCAGCATGCCAAGGCCGCCCATGGCGAAGCCCCAGTGCCAGCCCAGCGAGTCCATCAGCAGCCCGGTGAACAACGGCGCGAACAGGCTGCCGATGTTGATGCCCATGTAGAAGATGGCGAAGCCGCCGTCGCGGCGCACGTCGCTTTCGTCATACAGGCTGCCGACCATCACCGAGATGCAGGTCTTGAATAGCCCGGTGCCGAGCACGATGAAGATCAGCCCGACAAAGAAGGCGACGGCACCGAGCAGGGCCGACAGCGCGATGGACAGATGACCGAAGGCGATCAGGATGGAGCCGTACCACACCGCCCGGCGCTGGCCGAGCCAGTTGTCGGCGAGCCAGCCGCCGGGCAGCGCGGCCAGGTAGATGGCACCACCGTAGATGCCGACGATGGCAGCGGCGGTCTTGGGGTCGAAGCCGAGCCCGCCGTCGAACAGTGAGGCGGCGATGAACAGCACCAGCATGGGGCGAATGCCGTAGAACGAAAAGCGCTCCCACATCTCGGTGAAGAACAGTGGCCCCAGGGCGCGGGGGTGACCAAAGAAGCCCTTGTCGGCGGCCGAGCCGTCGGAGGAAGTGGATTGCATGAAACCAGGCCTTTTCAGGGTGGGAAGGCGAACGTCGACGCCTCTACATCAAGCGCCCCGGGACGGAGGCGGCATGCGAACAGAAAAACGTGTGAAGAACACGATAATGTGCGAGTCCGCAACAAAAATTGCTGTGGATCACGATTTGGGCGGTGAATTCTATGGAAATCACCGGTCAAGGGGAATACCTCTGCGGTCTGGCACCGTCAGCGTACGGACGTCTCAGCGAAAAGGCGTATGTCCAACATGAGCCAATAGCCTCTATATTGGTGAAATATCGACTTTTAGGGACTTCTTCGCCATGACGTCATCGCCGCCCCAGCGAGCACCTGCCAGGATCGAACTGACCGAAGTGGGGCTTCGTGATGGCCTGCAGAACGAGGCGCGGGTGCTGTCCACCGAGCACAAACTCGAATTGCTGCACGGGCTTCACCGGGCGGGACTCAGGCGCTTCGAGCTGACGTCTTTCGTCAGTCCCCGGGCGGTACCGGCGCTGGCCGACGCCGCGGAACTGGTGGCCGCCGCCAAGGGGCTGGCGGATGCCCGCTTCAGCGCCCTGGTGCCCAACCTGCGCGGTGCCGAGCGCGCACTGGAGGTGGGCATCGATCGGGTGGTGCTGTTCGTGTCCGCCTCCGAGACCCACAACGCGCGCAACGTCAATCGCTCGATCGACGCCTCCCTGGCCGGTTTCGCCGATATCGTCGAGCGCCTGTCCGGCAGCGGTATCGAGGTACAGGGCGCCATCGCCACGGCCTTCGGCTGTCCCTTCGAGGGTGACCTGCCGGCCGGGCGCATCGGTGAGCTGGCGCGTCGCCTCGGCGAACTGGGTATCGATGACCTCACCCTTGGCGATACCACCGGCATGGCCACGCCCGCCGTGGTCTCGCGGGTGGTGGGTGAGATCGCCGAACAGGCCCCGGCGGCGCGGCCGATCCTGCACTTTCACAATACCCGGGGTCTGGCGTTGGCCAACGTCATGCAGGGGCTGTCGCTTGGCGTCACGCGTTACGAAAGTGCGGTCGGTGGTCTCGGCGGCTGTCCCTTCGCCCCAGGCGCCAGCGGCAATCTGGCCACCGAGGAGCTGATCTACCTGCTAGAGGAGCTGGGGCATGACACCGGCGTCTCGCTGGAGTCCTTGATCGAGGTGGCGGGGCTTGCCGCGCGGCGACTGGAACGTGCGCCGGGCTCTCAGCTGGCCCGGGCCGGCACTCGGCTCAGGCTGCATCGACCCGATGCGGTGCCCACCGCAAAGGGCTGAGTCAGATCCCTGAACCTGGCAAGACCAGACGACACCACCACAGACATACCGACGGATACGCAAACCTATGGATGCTAGCCCCGGCAGGGATGACAGCGACGACCCGCGGCCATCGACCCAGGACGCCACCGGCCTTGCCCCGGGCAGCCTGGCCGGCATACGTGTGATCGATCTGACCCGGGTGATCTCCGGCCCCTTCGCCAGCCAGATGCTGGGGGATCACGGCGCCGAGGTGATCAAGATCGAGACCCCGGGGGAGGGCGACGTGGTCCGCCGCCAGGGCAATATGGTCAACGGCTTCAGCGCCTACTTTGCCCAGTTCAACCGCAACAAGCGCTCGATCACCCTCAATCTGCGCGAGCCCGAAGGACGCCAGATCCTGAACCGCCTGCTCGAGGACGCCGACGTGCTGGTGGAGAACTTCCGCCCCGGGGTGCTGGCCAAGATGGGACTCGACGACGACACCCTGAGGCAGCGCTTCCCGCGCCTGGTGGTGGGGCGGATCAATGGCTTCGGATCCACCGGGCCCTACCGCGACCGACCCGCCTACGATTTTGTCGCCCAGGCCATGAGCGGCTTCATGGGCGTCAACGGGGCCGAGGGGGGCGAGCCGATGCGCGCCGCGCCACCGATCAGCGACATGGTGGCGAGCCTCAACCTGGCCTTCGGGGTCAGCGCGGCACTGGTGCGTCGCGAGCGTACCGGCCAGGGCGAGATTCTCGAGACCGCCCTGACCAACGGCCTGGTGGCGATGCTGGGCTATCTGGCGGCGGAGTACTTCGCCACCGGCGAGGTCCCCCGGCGTACCGGCAATGACCATCCCATGCTCTACCCCTACGGCCTGTTCGAGGCCAGCGATGGCGAGGTCGCCATCGCCCCCAGCAGCGAGACCATGGTGCGTCGTCTGCTGGAGGCGCTGGGTCGTGTCGATCTGCTCGAGCAGCCGCGCTTCGCCGACAACGCCCAGCGCATGGCGCACCGCGAGGCGCTGCGCGAGATCCTCAACGAGGTGACGCGCCGGCGCAGTGTGGACGACTGGATCGAACACCTGAACACCGCCGGCGTGCCCTGTGGCCGAGTGCAGGATCTGCGCGAGACCTTCGATGACCCCCAGATCATCGACCAGCGCATGCGCCTGACCCTGGATCAGGGCGAGGCCGGACAGATCGCCACCACCGGCTTTCCGGTGAAGATGCGCGAGGCCCCGGCGATGATCCAGCGACCGGCGCCACAGCTTGGCGAGCATACCGACGAGGTACTGGCCGAACTCGGCTTCGGTGCCGACGAGTGTCGGGCGCTGCGCCAGCGCGGGATCGTCTAGGCTGGGTGGCGGTCCCCGCCGGACAACGCCAAGCGGGTGGCCGCGCAAGATGGCGACTCGACAACCGCCAGGCAATCCGCCAGATGGCCGGTGCCGGCTGGTGACAACGATGCAGGACCGCAGGACCGCAACACCCACAACGAAAACGCCAACAACGAAAAACAAGGAGCCTTCCATGCCCTCGACTCTGACCACCCGCCTCGGCCTGCCGCTGCTCGCGCTCGGCCTCGGTGTCTCGACTTCGGCCAGCGCCCTGCCCATCGACGAGTGCATCGCCCCGGCCGACCCCGGTGGCGGCTGGGACTTCACCTGCCGCAGCGTCGGCAAGCTGCTCACCGACCTGGAACTGACCGACGGCTCGGTGCAGGTCACCAACATGCCCGGCGGTGTCGGCGCGGTGGCCTTCTCCAACGTGGCCTCCAAGCGTGCCGATGACAGCAACCTGATCGTCGCCACCAGCACCGTGGGCATGACCCAGATTGCCCAGGGTCGCTATCCCGGGGGTGCCGAGACCATGCGCTGGCTGGGCATGCTCGGTACCGACGTCGGCGTCATCCTGGTCGACGACGAGAGCGAGTACGAGTCCCTCGAGCAACTGCTGAAGGCCATCGTCGCCGATCCGACCTCGGTGGCCATGGCCGGCTCCAGTGGTGCCGGTGGCTGGGATCACATTCGGGCATTGATGCTGGCCAAGGCCGCCGGCCTGCCCGGCGACCAGGTCGGCGCCCTGCGCTGGGTGCAGTTCGACGGCGGCGGCCCCGCGGTAACCCAGATGATGGGCAACCACGTGGACGTGGTCTCCACCGACCTGGGCGAGGTCGCCGGCTTCATCGAGTCCGGCGACGTGCGGGTACTGGCGGTGATGTCGGACGATCCGCTGCCCGAGCCCTTCGACGAGCTGCCCACCGCGGTCAGCCAGGGCTATGACGTCACCGGCTACAACTGGCGCGGCTTCTACACCGGCGGCGAGGTCTCCGACGAGGACTACGCCAGCATGGTCGAAGACCTCGAGACCCTTTACGCCAGCGACGAGTGGAAGGACGTGGCGGCGCAGAATGGCCTGGTGCCGCTGTGGCGTGGCGGTGACGACTTCTCGAGCTTCGTCGAGGAATCCATCCAGCGCGTCGAGGCCATCTCGCGCGAGATCGGGGTTATTCAATGAGTCAGATGAGCGACCTCGACGCTCACCAGCATCGCCGGCCGGCCCAGGTCGGCGATCGCCTGGCCGGCGCGGTGCTGCTGGTGCTGGCGCTGGGGGCCTGGTGGCATTCTCATAGCTTCGTCACCGGCTTCATGCAGCCGGTGGGGCCGGGGGCTTTCCCCCGGCTGGTCAGCCTGCCGCTGGCGGCGCTGTCGGCCTACCTGATCCTGCGCCCGGGCTTCAACGAGCGCTGGCCGGATCGTGCCGGCCTGGCCCGACAGCTGGCGGTGCTGCTGCTGCTGGCGGCCTACGCTGGCCTGCTCGAGCCGCTGGGGTTTGTTCCCGCCACCCTGGCCTGCGCCATCGTACTGACGCGGCTGTTCGGCGCGGCCTGGGGCCAGGCGCTGATCGCCGGCACAGGACTGGCGCTGGGGCTGTACGCACTGTTCGAGTTTGCCCTCGGCATGCCCTTGCCGGACGTGCCCTGGTGGGGAGGGGGACACTGATCATGGAAACGCTTGCCTTTCTTGCCCAGGGCTTCGCCGTGGCGACCCAGCCGGAATTTCTGCTGCTGGCGCTGATCGGCTGCGCCGTGGGAACCCTGATCGGGGCGCTGCCAGGGCTCGGCCCGGTCAACGGGGTGGCGCTGATGATCCCGCTGGCCTTCAACTTCGGCCTGGATCCCACCGCCGCGCTGATCCTGCTGGTCAGCGTCTACTATGGCTGCATGTACGGTGGGCGGATCAGTTCCATCGTGCTCAATATCCCCGGCGACGAGCCGGCGATGATGACCACCCTGGACGGCTACCCGATGGCCCTCAAGGGGCGCGGAGGCGAGGCCCTGGGGCTGTCGGCGGTGGCTTCCTTCGTCGGCGCCACCATCGCCACCATCGGGCTTACGCTGTTCGCGCCGCTGTTGGTGGACCTGGCGATCAAGTTCGGTCCGGCCGAGTACTTCGCGCTGTTCCTGCTGGCCTTTGCCACCATCGGCGGGGTGACCAGCGGCAGCTTTACCAAGAGTTTCATCGCCGCCTGTCTGGGCCTGCTGCTGGGGACCGTGGGCATCGACCCGGTGTCCAGCGTCGCGCGCTACACCTTCGGTACCTTCGAGCTCTACGACGGCATCGACTTTATCGTGGCCCTGGTGGGACTGTTCGCCATCTCCGAATGCCTGGTGTTTCTCGAACAGCGCCATGACGCCGACAAGCCGCATATCAAGCTGGGCTCGGCCTGGCCGGGGATGAAGGCGTCGCTGTCGTGCAAGGGCACCATCGGTCGTGGCTCGCTGATCGGCTTCGTCTCCGGGGTGCTGCCCGGCGCCGGCGCCTCGCTCGGCAGCTTCCTGTCCTACATGCTCGAGAAGCGCTGGCTGGGAGCCAAGGGCGATTTTGGCAACGGCGACCCGCGCGGTGTGGCCGCGCCCGAGGCGGGCAACAACGCCGCCGCCGGTGGCGCGCTGATTCCGATGCTGTCGCTGGGCATTCCCGGCAGCGGCACCACCGCGATTCTGCTGGCCCTGCTGCTGTCGATGAACATCACCCCGGGGCCGCTGTTGTTCGCCCAGCAGCCCGAGATGGTGTGGGGCCTGGTGGCGGCGCTGTTTATCGGCAACATCATGCTGCTGGTGCTCAACGTACCGCTGGTGGGACTGTTCGCTCGGGTGCTGCAGGCCCCCAGCTGGCTGCTGATGCCGATGGTGGTTCTGATCGCCTTTGTCGGGGTCTATTCGCTCAACAACAGTCCCTTCGATCTGTACATGATGCTGGCCTTCGGGGTGCTCGGCTATGTGCTCAGAAAACTCGAGATTCCCACCGTGCCGGTGGTGCTCGGCCTGCTGCTGGGCGGGCAGATGGAGTTCAATCTGCGCCGGGCGATGTCGATCAGCGGTGGTGACTGGAGCATCCTGGTCAACAGCGGGATCTCGATCGGGATCTACGCCTTCGCCGCCACCCTGATCGTGGCCGGAGCGGTCTACGCCATGATGCTCAAGCGTCGGCTGGCGTAGAGAAGCGTCGCTAAAGCGTCGCTAAAGAAAGAGGGCCCGGTGGAGGTGTATCCACCGGGCCTTTCCATCGACTTTCCATCGATGCGCCTAGGGCCTGTCATGAGGGTCCTGGCGACCTCGCGGTCGTGGCCTTGCAGGTGTCGTCCCGGGTGTCAGAATGGAGGGCCACAAGGAGGGGCCATCGATGAAGACCATGAACTGGGAACGACTGCTCGATCCGGGCCGACTGCACGATCCGCGTGGCGGGACTCGTGACGAGGTGGGACGCAGTCCCTTCCACAAGGATCACGATCGCATCGTCTTCGCCGGCTCCTTTCGTCGCCTGGGACGCAAGACCCAGGTGCATCCCCTCACCGACAACGACCATATCCACACCCGCCTGACCCACTCGCTTGAAGTGGGCTGCGTCGGCCGTTCGCTGGGCATGAGCGTGGGTGAGCTGCTGCGTGACCGCCTGCCCGACTGGATCACTCCGGCGGATCTGGGGGTAATCATCCAGGCGGCCTGTCTGGGACATGACATCGGCAACCCACCTTTTGGCCATGCCGGTGAGTACGCCATCCGCGACTGGTTCAAGTGCGCCGAGGTCAACGGCAGCGGGCTGCTCGAGGGACTGTCGCCGCTGGAGCGCGAGGACCTGCTGACCTACGAAGGCAACGCCCAGGGCTTTCGTATCGTCACCCAGATCGAGTACAACCAGTTTCGCGGCGGCATGCGCCTGACCGCAGCGACCCTCGGTACCCTGCTCAAGTATCCGTGGACGGTGACCCACGGTGGCAAGGCCGGCAAGTTCGGCTGTTATCAGAGCGAACTCGGTGCACTTGAGCAGGTGGCCGACCATCTGGGACTGATTCCCCAGGGCGAGCACCGTTGGTGTCGCCATCCGCTGGCCTGGCTGGTGGAGGCCGCCGATGACATCTGCTACGCCCTGCTTGACCTCGAGGACGGGGTGGAGATGGATATCCTGGCCTTCGACGAGGTGGCCGAGATCCTGACCCAGATCGCCGGTGGCGAGCCGTCGGACTACGCCGAGATGAACCGTACCGGTGTGTCTCAACGCCGGCGTATCGCGGCGCTGCGAGGGGCGGCCATGGAGCGAGCGGTCACCGACGTGGGCCAGGTGTTCGTCGAGCATGAGCAGGAGCTGCTTTCCGGGACGCTTCAGGATGACCTGCTGGAGCTGTGCCACCCGGATCTGGACTGGGGGGTCAAGCTGGCCAAGCAGCTGGCGCGCAAGCGCATCTTCCGCAATACCCGCAAGGCCAAGCTGGAGATCGGTGCCTACACCACCCTCGGCATTCTGCTCGAGGCCTTTATCGGCGCGGCCCACGAGTTGCACCACACCGGCCATTCGAGCTTCAAGCACCAACGGGTGCTGGCGCTGATCGGCGAGAACACCCCGCTGCCGTCCTGGTCCCTGTACGACAGCTATCGACGCATGCTCGACTTTATCGGTGGGATGACGGACCACTACGCGGTCGACCTGGCGCAAGAGATGGGCGGAAAGCTGCGGGGTGATTGAAGAATTGAGTGTGTTCAGGCGGCAAGCTGCGGGGTGATTGAACCAGGGCGTTCCGGCCAAGGGAGTCCAGCGGCGGACGATAGGGCGTTTGTCGCTGCGCGGCCTAAGTCAATGGATGACGTTTGATGCAGGAAGACTGCGTATACTGGGGAAAACGATAACAAGGGTATGGCCCGTGAAAAGGAAATCCTCCCCCGCCTCTTCCGATCAAGGCTTTGATGCGATCGACAAGCCCACCTTCTTCGGTTCGCTGTTTCTCCTCCTTGCTGTCACTCTGCCTCTGGTGGTGTTCCCCGAACAGGGGGCAACCTGGGTCATCGCGGCCAAGAACTTCATTACCAATGAACTTGGTGTGCTGTATCTGGCCCTGGGGCTCGGGGCCAGCGGCTTCATGCTGTTCATCGTGTTCAGCGATATCGGCCAGATCAAGCTGGGTGACCCCGAGGAACAGCCGGAGTTCTCGACCCTGTCCTGGGCGGCGATGCTGTTCTGCGCCGGTATCGGCGCCTCGATTCTCTACTGGTCGATGATCGAGTGGATCTACTACTACCAGGCGCCACCCTTCCATGTGGAGCCTCAGTCGCCGGATGCGGCGCGCTGGGCGGCGGCCTACGGTATCTTCCACTGGGGGCCGGTGGCCTGGTCGATCTATCTGATCCCGGCGATTCCCATTGCCTACTTCTACTACGTGCGCAATCACAGCGTGCTCAAGATCAGCGAGGCGCTGATGCCGGTGCTGGGCGAGAGCCGTGCCCACCGCTGGCCGGGCAAGCTGATCGACGTGCTGTTCGTGTTCGGTATGCTGGGCGGCGGTGCCACCACCCTGGGACTGGCGGCGCCCTTGATCAACGAGGGGCTGCATGAGCTGTTCGGTTTTCCGAAGACCCTGGCGACGCGCATCTTCGTGCTGATGCTGTGTACCGTTGTCTTCGGCTACAGCGCCTTCGTCGGCCTCAAGAAGGGTATCAAGGTGCTGTCGGACATCAACTTCTGGCTGGCGGTGTCGCTGCTGACCTTCGTCTTCATCGTCGGGCCGACCCAGTTCATGGCCAGCACCGGCCTGGATGCCCTTGGCAGGGTGCTCAGCAATCTGGTGCACATGGGTACCTGGACCGAGCCCTTCGCCCGCTTCGAGAATTTCCAGGACACCCACTTCCCTCAGGACTGGACCATCTTCTACTGGGCCTGGTGGCTGGTGTTCGCCCCCAGCGTCGGCCTGTTCATCGCGCGCATCTCCCGCGGCCGCACCATCCGCTCCATGGTCGCGGGCTCGATCTTCTTCGGTACCCTGGGCTGCGCCCTTTTCTTCATCATCCTCGGCAACTACGGTCTCTACCTGCAGCTGTCCGGCACCCTGGATCTGGTCACCATTCTCAATGAGCAGAGCCCCACGGCGGCGATCTTCGCCACCCTGTCGACCCTGCCGCTGAGCTACCTGGTGATCTTCGCCTTCACCCTGCTGGCGCTGATCTTCACCGCCACCACCTTCGACTCCATCTCCTACATCCTGGCGGCGGTGGTGCAGAAGGAGGTCGACGAGGAACCGATGCGCTGGAATCGACTGTTCTGGGCCTTTGCGCTGTCGTTCATGCCGGCGGTGCTGATGTTCATCGGTGGGCTCGAGACCCTGCAGACGGCCTCGGTGGTAGGGGGTGTGCCCTTGCTGCTGGTGGCGCTGTTGTTGTGCATCTCGACCGTGCGGGCGGCCCACTACGATCTGCGCTATCAGCCGGACTACACCGACAAGGAAATCTATATCGAGGAATTCCCCGAGGACGACCCCTGGACCGAGGATGGCACCTGGGAGTTGCCGGAAGGGGAGCACCACGGTGTCGATCATGACGACAAGCCCCACCAGGAGGGCGACCCGGCGAGCCATCCTTCACGGCTGTAATCAGCGCTCAGCGCCGACTGCTCGGGCCACCGTCATTGCGACGGTGGCCCGTTTTCTTGTGGTCGATCTTGTGAAGGGGGATCGCTCCGAGAGCGGCGACCAGCAAGGCTCAAGGATCAGGCCGCCTGGCGCCAGCTATCCTGCTCGAGGTGTTCGAGGATCGCCTCTCCCACGCTGGTCTCGGGGGAGTCGATGCCCTGGTTGCCGAACAGGCGGTTGAACTCCAGCACCATCGGGGCGTTGTCGACCATGGCGATGTCGAAGCCGGCATGATCGATGCCCAGGCGCTGGGCCAGGGTGGTGGCAAGCTCGATGGCGGAGGCCGGCACCGGGTCGTGGCGGATCTCGCCGCCGCGTGCCACATTGGTGCGAAAGTCGCCCAGCGGGCTCTCGCGCCAGTAGGCGGCCAGCACCCTGCGCCCGACCACCACGATGCGCAGGTCGCGTTCGATGGGCAGGTAGCGCTGGGCGTAGAGCAGATTCTCGCTGGACAGGTGATCGATCAGCGCCTCGCGGGAGCGAATCAGGCGCACGCCCTCGCCCATGGAGCTGCGCACCCGCTTGACCACGAACGGGTAGCCGAAGCGCGCCTCCACCTGGTGGATGGCGTCTGAATTGACCCCGAGGATGGCGGTATCGGGCGTTGCCTCGGGGCAGCAGGCCTGGAAGGCGCGGGTCTGTTCGATCTTGTCGTGACCCAGGTGATAGCTGGGTAGACTGGGAAAGACGCGCGGATTGAGGCCGTAGGCCAGGGCATTGATCTGCCAGTATTCGGGGAACAGCAGGGCGTCGGCATCGGCCAGGGCCTGGCGATGGTCATTCATGTGCTCAGGCTTGATGTATCGCGCCCCCGGGACCCCCAGACTCCGTAACGGATCGAAGGTGATCAGGTTCATGAGACAGTCATCCGAGAAAGACGAAAGAGGATTGAAGCGAGGCGGCGCACCTTGCCAACTGTGGTCGCCGATTGCAAGGCGACAGGGGGACCGGGGAGCCCGTCGACGGCAACCATGGCGTGCGCTGGCTGCGGTGCTGCTGGCCCTCACCATGGTCGCTGGCACCCAGGCCCACGAGCCGCAGGAGCAGCGTGAGGCACTGGAGGATCTCGAGCGAGAGCACTTCGATCATTATGTGCTGGCGCTGACCTGGCATCCCGGGTTCTGCGCCAGCCGCCGTCAGCCGCCACGAGAGTGCCGGGATCCGTCGCTGATGGTCGGGGCCGACGACGGCTTCGTGATCCACGGGCTGTGGCCGTCACGCCCCGTCAGGCTGATCTCACAGGGCGTCAGTGTCAGCGAGTGGCGCCGCCAGGGCTGCTTTCTTGAACGCCCGAGGCCAGCGGGCGACTTCTGCCAGGCAGGGCCTGCCATCGATATCGGCTCATCGCTTGAACAGGAGCTCGACGACGCCATGCCCGGCAGGGCCAGCTGTCTCGACCGTTACGAGTACGCCAAGCACGGTGCCTGCCTGTCGATCAGCGATGATGACTTCTTCGACGGTGCCCTGGCGCTGACCGAGATCGTCAACGCCGGGGCCCTGGGGGACTTCATGCGCGACAACCGAGGTTCGACGGTCAGGCGCAATGCGCTGATCGCGGCCTTCGAGGAGGCTTTCGGACGGGGTACCGGCAGCTCCCTGTCGCTGCAGTGCGGGGGCTCGGGCAACCGACTGCTCACCGAGGTGCGCATTGGCCTGGAGGCGGAGCACATCGATGACTTTCCGGCCAGAAAGAGCTTCGCTCCGGTGGATCATGGACGCTGCCCCAGCCGGATCGAGCTGCGCCGCTTCTAGGGCTCGTCCGAAAAGTGCCTGCGCTCGGTAATACTGCGTTAAAAATCGGATCAAAATGCTCATTTACACCCCGTAAACTGCGCTTTCTCACCGATTTTTGCCTTGTCTAACCTTCGCTCGTCGACTTTTCGGACAGAGCCTAGATGGACGGGCCTTCCAGGTGGCCAAGCTCCCGCGTCAGTGTTCGCCGGTTCAAGGCCTCGATGACCCGGTCGTGCAGCGTCGGATCCATCGGCGCGATACCAGGGCAGGCGTCGGTCAGATGGGCGGCCAGGCCTTCGCCGCTGACCACGGCAAGATCGTCGTCGGGGACCTCACGTTCGATCTTCCAGCCGGGCAGGGCAAGGATGCCCTTGACCGGCACCGGCTGCCCCAGTTCGCGACATAGCCAGGAAGCGACCCAGCGGGTGGCCTGGCGGGCCTTGCGCTGGGGGCGTCGCTCCATCCAGCCGGGAAAGCGCAGGCGCTCGTGTTCGACCACCACGGTGTCCTCGGTCTCGCCGGCGGGACTGATGGCCGGGGTGCGGGCACGGGTCTCGATGACGAAGACGGCGTGGGGGGTGATCGCCACGTGGTCGATCACGAAGGTGTCGGCGGGCACGTCGTGAAACACGAAGTAGGGGTGGGCCTCGGGGCGAATCAGGCGTTCGAGCTCCTGACCCACGGCCAGTTCGCAGGCGAGCCCCAGCTTCAGGCGACGGATACGCTGGTAGTCACGCATCAGTCGGAAGCTGACCACGATCGCCAGCAGTGTGCACAGCACACCGTAGAGCGCCCATTCGATCCAGTTCTGGTGGCGCGAGAACAGCATCCGGCCCATGCCGTAGACCAGTGGGGTCAGCACCAGCACAGGGCCGAGGGCGGCGTTGAGGAACAGGGTGGCGAAGGCGCGATCCAGCCGATCGCGCAGGGCCTGCCCAGGCTCACGCAGCGGGTGGGCGTCGAACGGCGAGCGTACTCGCGCGTCGTGCAAGCTTCGGAGTGCCACCACCACCGTGGCGGCCGCCGCGAGGGGGAACAGAAAGAACAGCGGCAGCAGGTAGTCCAGCCAGGCCATCGGCACTCCTTGCCCGTGAAGAATCCCGTCCATTGTAGACAACGACGTGCCTGTTGGGCCATGGCGCCCTTGGTCTTATCGATCGCCCGGGGGTAGTCTTGGCCATGGGGGCAGGGCCGGCGGGCCTGTCCCGGGTGCTGGTGCGCGGTCACAAGGGGAGGAGCAATGACGAATGTCGGCGGCGGTAGCGAGGCTCGAACTTGCGTCAACCGAGAAGCGTCAGCGTCGGCGATGGATGCGCTGTACGCCCTCGTCTGTCGTCACCGGCGCATCGCCGTGCTCAGTGGCGCCGGCATCAGCACCGCCAGCGGTATCCCCGACTATCGCGACGCCCAGGGCGAGTGGAAGCGCTCGCCGCCGATCGACCATCGCGACTTCATGTCTCGCCACGCCTCGCGTCAGCGCTACTGGGCGCGGGCGATGATCGGCTTTCGCGTGCTCAACGAGGCCAGCCCCAACGCGGCGCACCGGGCCATCGCCGAGCTCGAGCTGCGCGGCAAGGTCTCCGGGGTGATCACCCAGAACGTCGATGGACTGCACCAGCGCGCGGGTTCCCGGCGGGTCATCGATCTGCACGGCAGGGCGGATCTGGTGGTGTGCATGAGCTGCGGTGCGCGCCAGATGCGCCATGCTCTGCACGATGAGCTGGCACGCTGCAATCCGCAGTGGGTGGCGCAAACGTCGCCGGTGCGGCCTGCGCCGGACGGCGATGCAGACCTGGAGGCGGACTTCTCGAGCTTTCGGGTGCCCTCCTGTGGCCGCTGTGGCGACGGTATCTGGAAGCCCGATGTGGTGTTCTTCGGCGACAACGTGCCAGCGGCGACGCTGGCCAGCGCCCGAGGGCTGCTCGAGGACAGCGACGCCCTGCTGGTGGGCGGCAGTTCGCTGATGGTCTATTCCGGCTTTCGCTTCGTGCGCGAAAGCGTGAAGGCGGGACGCCCGGTGGCCTGCATCAATCTGGGGCGCACCCGCGCCGATGAACTGTTCGACGTCAAGCTCGAGGCCCCGGCCGATCGGGCGCTGGAAGCGCTGGTCCGGGACCTGGGCTAGGCGCCGGCCCAGCCAGTTTTCAGACGAGCCAGAGCTCAGCCTCCGGCCAGCTTGACCCTGTAGCCTTTCTTCTCCAGGGCGTCTTTCAACACCTGGCGATGGTCGCCCTGGATCTCGATGACGCCGTCCTTCAGCGCGCCACCGGTGCCGCAGCGCTTCTTCAGCTCCTTGGCCAGGGCCTTCAACTCCTTGTCGGCAAGCGGCACGCCGTCGATGGTGGTGACACCCTTGCCCTTGCGCCCGCTGGTTTCCCGGCGGATTCGCACCACCCCATCCAGGCTGGCCAGGCGCGCCTGGTCCTGGATCTCGTCGCAGCGGCAGGCGTCCTTCGGTTCACGGCAGTCCGGGCAGATGTCGCCGTGTTCGGTGGAGTAGACGAGCGAGCCGAGTTGTTCCTTCAGCGATGCCATGGTGGTGCGCTCCTGTCGGGTGGTGCGATGGTGCGGTCGGATCAGGCCAGCTGGACCGGGATGGCGTTGCTGGTGTGGCTGATCTCGTTGCCTTCCTGGAGGTAGACCAGGGAGGGCTTGTGCTGGTCGAGTTCGCTGTCGCTGTAGTGGGCGTAGCTGCAGATGATCACGCGCTGGCCTTCGCTTGCCAGGTGGGCAGCGGCGCCGTTGACCGAAATCACCTTGGAGCCTTCCTCGGCACGGATGGCATAGGTGGTGAAGCGCTGGCCGTTCTCGACGTTGTAGATCTGGATCTGTTCGTTTTCGCGGATACCGGCGAGGTCGAGCAGTTCACCGTCGATGGCGCAGGAGCCTTCGTAGTTGAGCACGGCGTGGGTCACGCGAGCCATGTGCAGCTTGGCCTTGAGCATGATGGTGTACATCTAGGGGGCTCCTATCGAGGTAGCGTCACAGTGAGGTTGTCGATCAGTCGCGTGGCGCCGAGACGGGCGGCCACCAGCAGGATGGCGTCACGGGTGGTGGCGGTCACCGCGCCGAGGTCACGGGCGCGCAGCTCCAGATAGTCGGGAGCAAAGCCGTGGGAGGCCAGGCGCGCGCGTCCCTCTTTAAGGGTGGCGTCGATGTCGGCGCCGGCCTCGAGGCTGCGCGCAAGCGTCACCAGGGTGGCCTGCAGTTCGGCGGCGGTGGCGTGCTCGGCCTCGCTCAGGTAGCCGTTGCGCGACGATAGCGCCAGTCCCGAGGCCTCGCGCACCGTGGGCACCCCGACGATCTCGATCGGCATGTGCATGTCGTGGACCATGCGGCGAATGACCGCCAGTTGCTGGTAGTCCTTTTCGCCGAAGCAGGCGAGGTCAGGCTGGACGATATGGAACAGCATGCTGACCACGGTCGAGACGCCGTCGAAGTGGCCGGGTCGGGCGCCGCCACACAGGCCTTCGCTGACCTCGGGTACCCGCACCAGGGTCTGGCCGTCGAGGCCGTCGGGGTACATGGTCGCCGGGGTCGGGGTGAACACCATGTCGCAGCCAGCGGCCTCGAGCTTGGCCAGGTCCGCCTCGAGGGTGCGCGGATAGTTGTCCAGGTCTTCGCTGGGGCCGAACTGCAGCGGATTGACAAAGATCGAGGCGACCACCAGGTCACAGCGCTCGCGGGCCGCTTCCACCAGCGCCAGGTGGCCCTGGTGAAGGTTGCCCATGGTCGGCACCAGGCCGATGCGGGCACCACTGCGGCGGTGAGGCGCGAGCGCTTCGCGAAGCTTGGCGATGGCGGAATGGACGTGCATCGCAGACCTCCTAGAAGCAGTGCTCGGCAGCCGGGAACTCCCGCGCCAGCACCGCTTCGTGGTAGCGACGGAAGGCGCCTTCGATGTCCTCGGCTTCGGCCAGGAAGTTCTTGACGAAGCGCGGGGTCCGCCCGTGGGTCACGCCGAGCACGTCGTGCATCACCAGGATCTGGCCGTCGGTGTCGGGGCCGGCGCCGATACCGATCACCGGCACTTCCAGAGCTTCACTGACGGCACGACCGAGACTCGCCGGCACGCACTCCAGCAGGATCACCGAGGCGCCGGCCTCGACCAGCGCTCGGGCGTCCTCGAGGATACGGCTGGCGGCTTCGGCCTCGCGTCCCTGGACCTTGTAGCCACCGAGCTGATGCACGGTCTGGGGGGTCAGCCCCAGATGGGCGCAGACGGGCACCCCGCGACGGGTGAGTTCACGGATGTCATCGGCCATCCAGCCCTCACCCTCGACCTTGACCAGCTCGGCGCCGGCCCTCATCAGCGCGGCGGCGTTGTCCAGCAGGCGCTCGCGACTGGGATTGCCCATGAATGGCAGATCGACCATCAGCAGGCTGTCGCCCTTGCCGCGTGCCACGCAGCGGGTGTGGTAGAGGATGTCGTCCATGGTGACCGGCAGGGTGCTGTCGTGCCCCTGCAGGACCATGCCAAGGGAATCCCCGACCAGCAGCACGTCGATGCCGGCGCGCCCGGCGGCGGCGGCAAAGGAGGCGTCATAGGCGGTCAGGCAGCTGAAGGGTTCACCGGCGCGCTTGCGAGCCTTCAGCGAGCTCAGGGTGACGGAAGTCATGGCGTGTTCTCGTGTTGGCGGTGGGGCGACTTCTATGACCGCCCCAGAGTGATCACCGCGGATTGTTACCGATGGGTGAATCTGTGTCGATAGGTAACGTTGACCAAGGCAGAGCAGGGTTCAAGGTAACAGCGACCAAAGTGGTAGAGGTCGATCGGCGTCTAGTGAGTGCCTGGAGGCTTCGGGCCACCTGGGCTCCAGGTGCTCAGCGAACGGCCTCGGTGGCGTTCAATGGGGATAGATCACCCGAGGTGAGGGCGCCGTTCCAGCGCTCGGCCAGCGATGCCAGGGTCTGACCGTCGGGCAATCTGAGGTCTGTGGCGATCTCGGCCAGCGGCAGTACCACGAAGGCGCGGTTTACCAATTCCGGGTGTGGCAGCGTGAGGCGCGGGTGGCGCCACTCGGCGTTGCCCATCCACAACAGGTCGAGATCAAGGGTGCGGGGCCCCCAGTGGCGCTGGCGTACGCGTCGATGACGTTGCTCCAGCGCCTGCAGTTGGTCGAGCAGGGCCAGCGGCGACAGCCGGGTGTGGAGTTCGGCCACGGCGTTGACGTAGTCGGGCTGGTCCTGGGGACCGACCGGGCGGCTGGCGTACAGCCGAGAGGCCGCGACTCGACGCGTCAACGGCAGCCGGTCGAGCTCCTCGAGAGCCTGCTCGACCTGACGACGGGGGGCGTCGAGATTGCTGCCGAGGCCGATAAAGGCCTGGGTATGGCGCCCCACCTGGTTCACTCGTCCGACTGCGGCGGTTGTTGCGGGCGCGGCTTGCGCCGCCGGCGACGGCGCTTGCGCGGGGCGGCGGTGCCGGCAGGGTCGGCGCCTACCTTGCCCAGCAGACGGCGCTGTTCGTGCTCGTCGGCTTCCTGAAAGGCGGTCCACCAGTCACCCAGTCCCGGTTCGAGTTCGCCGGCGGCCTCGCGCAGCAGCAGGAAGTCGTAGGCGGCACGGAAGCGCGGATGGTCACGGGTCTGGAAGGCACGCTTGCCACGACGTAGCGGCAGACGCTGCTGCAGGTCCCAGATGTCTCGCATCGGCATGCTGAAGCGCTTGGGCAGCGATACGTGCTGCAGCTCGCGGCTGATGACCTGCTGGGCGGCGGTCTGCAGGGCCGGAACGGGAGGCATGCCGTCGGCCTCGAGATCACGCTGGCGCAGCTGCACCGGCCCCCACATGAAGGCGGCCAGCAGGAAGGCGGGCGTGACCGGGCGATCCTCGCGAATGCGACGGTCGGTGCTTTCCAGTGCCTGCTCGATCAGCGGCTCGGCCCAGGGTAGCTCGGCCATGCACTCGTCGGCTTCGGGGAACAGCATCGCGAACAGGCCATAGTCCCGCAGCAGACGGAAGGTGGTCAGACCCTCGCCGGACAGGAACAGCTTGAGGATCTCGTCGAATAGCCGCGCCGGAGGAATCTGCAACAGCAGCGGCGCCATCTCAGCGATCGGCGCCTCGGTATCCGGGGCGATATCGAAGTCGAGCTTGGCGGCGAAGCGGATGGCCCTGAGCATGCGCACCGGGTCCTCGCGGTAGCGGGTCTCCGGGTCGCCGATCAGGCGCAGGGTACGCGACTCGATGTCGTCGACCCCGCCGGCGAAGTCATGCAGGCTGAAGTCGGCAATGCTGTAGTACAGGGCGTTGACGGTGAAGTCGCGACGCAGCGCGTCTTCCTCGATATTGCCCCAGACGTTGTCGCGCAGCAGCAGGCCGTCATCGGACTGGGAGGCGACATGCTCGCCGTGGTCGTCACGGGGCTTGCCACGGAAGGTGGTGACCTCGATGACCTCGCGGCCGAAACGCACGTGCACGATACGGAAGCGACGGCCGATGATGCGTGAATTGCGAAACAGCTGCTTGACCTGCTCCGGCGTGGCGTCGGTGGCCACGTCGAAATCCTTGGGAGCGATCCCGAGCAGGGAGTCACGCAGGCAGCCTCCGACCAGATAGGCTTCGTAGCCGGCGTTGTGCAGGCGGTAGAGCACCTTGAGGGAGGCTTCGCTGAACTGGCGACGGGACACGGGGTGTTCGTCGCGTGTGAGTACGCGGGGCATCGGCGGTCCTGCGGCGGCTTCCTGAGCGCCGAACAGCGACTTCAAGTGCTCGCCTGGGCTCTGTAGAAAGCGGGTAAATCCTTTGATCATGCGGCGATTTGGACTCGCGGGGTACGGAAAGGTGATGAGTGTAGCGGACGCTCCCGGCCTTGCAAAGCGCAGTGGACAAAGCCGCTCGGGTGTCAAGGACGACAGTCGGCGCAGTGTTCGTGCTGCGAAGAGGCGCAAAAGGTCCGGTTGCCCATGGCGATTGAGCCCTTGGGGGCTGTCTCGTCTGGCGGGGCAACGACTGGCTTGACGCTCGGAGGCCAGACAGCAGAAGGGGAGGCCAAGGGCCTCCCCATCAAAGCAGGATGCAGCGTCCGTGCTGCTAATTTTTCTTCGTGATGGCGCATCGCCTTGAATACGCACCACAGTCACCAAGGAGTTTCAGGCAAGCAATGATGTTGTTGTTATTGGCGCTCCTGACGGCGACCGTCTCGTATTCAAAACAATAGTCCAACCACGACGGCATGGGATCATGCCTCCTCCCGGATTATTGGCATTGTTGCCGGGAGTGCGCTCTGACGACCCTGTTGTTCTTGTTGGTCGGTCATCGTTGGCGCGTCGCGTCCTGGTACTCCGGGCCTCGTCGTCTTGTTGTTGTTCGACGAGTGATAGCTCCGCAGGTCCGTATTGTTGTTGTCAAGGCTGCGGTGCCTAGTGCCCAATCCGCCTGCTTCACCTGGAAGCGTTGTTGTTGTTGGGGCGGCGGATTCGATCGTGGCGGTGCAGGTTATTGTTGTTGGCTGCCCACGATCGCCGGAATTTGTTGTTCTTGCCCAGACTTACTGCAGTTGTCGTGCCTACTTTGATTTTTTTCTTTTTTATCAGCCGCTTGCTTCATTGTCGTTGGTTCGAAGCAAGCCGCCGGGTCATTTGTGTTACCTCGGGCTACCCATTTTGGCGCACTCCCCTGTGTGGGATGGTAACAACCGGTGCATCAAGAGGTAGCTGGCGTGCAGGGCCTACAATGCCTGTATTGATCGCTACAGACACTTGCACCATGGTCGAATGAACCAAAGCAGGGGGCATGGCAGGAAGCGGCAGGCAAGGGCGAGCCGAGGGGTGAGTCGAGGGGTGAGTCGAAGGGAGGGCAAGGTGAGTGGCCCAAGGGAGGCCGGGGCGAAGCGCGGGGCCAGGGCCCCAGGGTGTCGAGCCTGTGGTCTCGCGTCAGTGGCGCCGCGCCGCCTTCTTGCGCGGGATGCCCAGACGCTGGCGGCGCTCCCACAGGCACTTGCGTGAAATTCCCAGCTTGTTGGCCAGCTCCGTCTCGCTCATCTGGTCCTGATGTTCGAGTACGAAGTGCTGGAAGTAGTCTTCCAGCGACAGGTCGTCCTCGGTAGCCGTGTCGGATCTTTCGGAGGCGGGCGCCTCCAGTGACGTGGACGCCTCCTTGGGGGGACTGGGCGGGCGCGTTACCGGCACCGTTGCCAGGCCCAGGTCGTCCGGATGGATCAACTGGCCTTCGGCGAGGATCACGCCACGCTCCAGGGCATTTTCCAGCTCCCTGACGTTGCCTGGCCAGGGGTAGTCGGCGATGTTCCGCCGTGCGGCGCGAGACAGGTGCAGACCGTCGCGGGCGTGGCGCTTGCAGGCCTTGGCCAGCAGCACGTCGGCAATCTCGAGAATGTCGTCCTCGCGCTCGCGCAGCGGAGGCAGGTCGATCTGCATGACGTTCAAGCGGTAGTAGAGATCGAGACGGAAGTCTCCGCTGCGTGACAGGGCGCGCAGGTCACGGTGGGTGGCAGCGATCAGCCGAACGTCGACGTGGCGCGTTTCCACCGAACCGATGCGGCGTATCTCGCCTTCCTGCAGCACCCGCAGCAATCGGGCCTGGGCGTCCAGGGGCAATTCGCCGATCTCGTCGAGGAACAGGGTGCCGCCGTCGGCGGCCTCGACCAGTCCGGTACGCATGGCGCTGGCCCCGGTAAAGGCGCCCTTCTCATGACCGAACAGCTCAGATTCGATCAGCGTCTCGGGGATGGCGGCACAGTTGACGCAGACCAGCGGCGCCTCGGCACGGCGGCTCTGCTGGTGCAGAGCCTTGGCCACCAGCTCCTTGCCGGTGCCGGATTCGCCCTGAATCAGTACCGTCACGTCTGCCGGGGCGGTCTTGCGGATACGGGTGTAGACCGCCTGCATCGCCGGGCAGTTGCCGATCATGGTGTGGCGCCGTCCACCCTCGTCGGCGATGGCGGGCGGCGTGCTGCGCTGACTGGCCTGGCGGTGCAGTACTCGAGCCACGGTTTCCAGCAGTTCATCATGATCAAACGGCTTGGCGACGTAGTCCACCGCGCCGAGTTTCAGCGCATCCACCGCCGAGCGCATGCTGGCGTAGCTGGTCATGATCAGTACCGGGCAGGGGGCGGCGGCCTTGATCAGGTCGGTGCCGGGTGCACCGGGCAGGCGCAGGTCGCTGATGATCAGGTCGTACTCGCCAAAGCCCTGCCCGCATGCCTGCTCCACCGACTCGCATTCGCACACGCGGTGGTCGTGGCGTTCGAGCAGGCGGCGCAGGGCGCTGCGGATGATGGCTTCGTCTTCAACGATCAGGATTCGGCTCATGGATCGGCATATCCCCGGCAGGTCGATGGACATCGGGAGAAGGTAACCATACCTGAATTCTGGTGCCACCGGCCTGCCCCGGGAGGGGCGACTCCACCTCGACCTTGCCCTGGTGCTCGGCCACGATGCTTACCACCAGGGCGAGACCAAGACCGGTACCTTGGCTTGGCGGCTTGGTGGTGGTGAAGGGCTCGAACAGGTTTTCGCGCACGCTGGGATCGATGCCGGGCCCCTGGTCGGTGACCGACAGCCAGTGACGCTCACCTTCCTCGCCGGCGTCGATGACCACCAGGCCGTTGGCCGGGCTGGCGTCACGAGCATTGCTCAGCAGGTTGATCAATACCTGCAGCAGGCGCTGCTCGTCTCCCGTGATGTCGAGCCGCGCCGGACAGCGATTGTCGTAGCGAACATCGTCGCTCTTGCGGGCCAGCTTGAGCAAGTGCAGCGCCTGGTCGGCCAGATGCCTGGCCGATACCGGCGCGAAATCGCTGCCGGTGACGTGGCGACCGCCGTGGGCAAAGCCCACCAGTGAGCCAACGATACGCGACACGCGCTTGGTCAGTGTCTGGATCTGTTCGGCGGTCTCGAGCACGTGGGGATCCGTGGTCTCATAGCGTAGGTTCTGGGCCAGCGATGAGATGCCGGTGATGGGGTTGCCAATCTCGTGGGCCACGCCGGCGGACATCTGGCCGATGGAGGCGAGGCGAGCCGCGTGGATGAGTTCGTTCTCCAGCCATTTCATCTCGCTGTGGTCCTCGACCAGGATGACCGTGCCACCAGCGGCGTCTGCCGCCGGCTCGTCCACCAGGCTGGCCTTGAGCAGGCTGACGTAACGCAACCCCCGGGGCAGCTCCACGGCTTCCTGGTAAAGCCGGTCCTTGTCGCTTTCCAGAATGGTCCCGAGCAGTTCGGCCCAGGGCGCGGGCAGGGCCTGGCGATGGGCGCCAATGATCTCCTCGCCGGAAATCTCGCTGAGCTCGGCCAGGGCGTCGTTCCACATCAGTACCTCGCCGTCGTCGCCGAAGGCACATAGCCCCACCGGCAGCCGGGTCAGCATGCGGCGATGATGACGTCGCAGCTCATCGAGTTCCCGTGCGAGGCCAGTGAGGCGAGATCGGTAGGCCTCCAGGCGGCTTTCGACGAAGTGGATATCTTCCTTCGGCGCTCGCCCATCGCGCCGATAAGGCAGGTAGTGATCGACGATGTCCTGGGCGACCGATGGGCCCATCAGGCCGGACAGGTTGGCCTGGATACGGTCGCGCAGACGTCGCAGCGCGTAGGGCCTGGCATCCTTGGCAGATTGATGGAGGCTTGCCAGCGCCCGGGTCACTTCGCGCTCGGCGACCTCGTCGCCCAGCGCCATGGCCAGGCGCCGCCTGACGTCATCACCGTCGGTCAGATTCAGCGGCAGGCGCTTGGGGCGGATGACCGCATCCACAGAACAGGCCTCGGCGGCCGCTCGTTCTCCGGCGGAGGTGGGGGTGACGAGCGACACCAGAATCAGGCTCAGGCCATTGGCGCCAAGCGATACCAGGGCGACCGGATACCAGGCGGGCGAGTCGGTGACAGCCTCGTCGCCCAGGAGCCCGAGCAAGGCGTCCAGCGGCGCAAGCAGCGGCGGCAGATCGCTGAGCAGCGGCAGCCACAGGCCGGCACACCAGATCGCCACACCCAGGCCGAGGCCGGTCATGACCCCCTTGCGGTTGGCACCGGGCCAGTACAGCAGGGCCAGCAGACCCGGCAGACACTGAGCCATGCCAACCACCGCCACCAGCCCCAGTCGGGTCAGCTCGGTATTGGCGTCGACGGCCTGGGCGAACAGCCAGCCGGCGAGAATGATGGCGCCGATCAGGCCGCGCCGTAGCCAGCGTAGCCAGCGATAGAGGTCGGGGTGCTCCACCGGGGGATGGGCGACCAGCACCAGATGGTTCAGCACCATTCCGGCGAGCGCCAGCGCGCTCAGGATCAGGGTGCCGCAGGTGGCGGCCAGTACCGCGACAAAGGCCAGGGCGGTGACGGCGGGGCTATCGGACAGCGCGAAGATGACGTAGGCGGCCCCCTGGATATCATCGGCCACGCCCATGCGCTGACCGGCCCACAGCACCAGCGGCACCGGCAGTGCCATCAGCAGCAGCACCAGCGGCAGCCCCCAGCCCGCGCTGAGCAGGGTTCGGCGACTGAGCGGGCGGGCGAAGGTCACGTGAAACATGTGAGGCATCAGCAGCGCAGCGGCGAAGAACAGCAGCAGCAGGGTTCTCCATTGGGCGGCATCGAACTGGCTCGCCTGTGCCTGGTGGACGCGGCCGGGCCCGTCCAGCCAGTGCTGCAAGTCGCCGGGGCCGTCGAAGATGGCGTAGAGCGCAAAGGCGCCCAGCCCGAGAAAGGCGACCAGCTTGATCAGCGACTCCAGGCCGATGGCGGCGGTCAAGCCGTCGTAGCGCCGATGGACGTGGGTATGACGGGCGCCGAACAGTATCGCGAACAGTGCGATCAAGGCACACAGCAACAGCGACAGCAGGCCTGGAGAGGCAGCGTCGGTGTAGCGATGGATGGCATGTCTCATGGCCTCCACCTGCATCGCCAGCAGCGGCATGACCGCCACCAGGCTCAGCAGGGTGACGCAGGTGCCGACCCAGCGGGAGCGAAAACGAAAGGCGAACAGGTCCGCCAGGGAAGACAGCTGGTGGGTTCGCGTCATGCGCTGCAACGGCAGCAGCAGGACCGGTGCCAGCACAAAGGCGCCGGCGGCACCCAGGTAGTAGGCGAGATAACCAAATCCCCGCTGGTGGGCCACGCCAAGACTGCCGATCACCGCCCAGGCGTTGGCGTAGACGCCCAGGGCCAGGATGCCGATCAGTGGGTGGTGGACCAGCCGCCGCGGAATCCAGCCGCGCTCCACCGCGCTGGCGGTGGCGAACAGTGCCGACAGGTAGCCAAGCCCCAGCAGTACAAGGGAGACGAGCTCAGCGCTCATCCAGCGCTCGCTTCTGCTCGAGCCACAGCGTCAGGGCGATCAGTGCCCCCCAGATCAGGAACGGGCGGTACCAGGCGTTGCCGGGCTGGCCCCAGCCGGTCATCAGCAGCGGCGAGAGGAGATACCCGCAAAACACAAGCAGCAGCATGATGCGGTAGACGTACATGGCAGGCTCACTCGTTGGTGTCAGCGTCGTCGCCGTCCACTTGCAGCCCCTGCGAGGCGATGTCTGCACGGGGGATCTGTCGAGGACGCCAGCGGCGGCAGGCGGCCTCGAGCTGCTCGGCCACCGGCGCCTCGCTCGCCGCCGGGTCGGGGGACTGCCCCAGCAGTGCCAGGGTGGCATGCAGCAGCCGGCGTACGTCACGAGGATCTTCGGGCAGCGGTCGGGCCAGGTTCTGCTTGGACAGCTTCTGCCCATCCTGCCCTATCACCAGCGGCAGGTGAAGATAGCGCGGCGGCTCGGCACCGAGGGCTTCGAGCAGCTGCAGCTGCCAGGGGGTGTTGTCGAGAAGATCGGCGCCGCGCACCACGTCGGTGATGTGCTGGTCGATATCATCCACCACCACCGCCAGCTGGTAGGCCCAGAGGCCGTCCTTGCGCTTGAGCACGACGTCACCCAGGGCGGCAGGGTCGAAGCGCTGCAGACCCTGCAACCGATCGTGCCAGCTGACCGGGCGCTGCCCCAGGTCGCTGCGCAGGCGCCAGGCCTGCGGGGCCTCGGGCTGGCATACGCCGTCGCGGCACCAGCCTGGATAGATGCCGTAGTCCCGCCACTGCTTGCGCGAGCAGCTGCAGGGGTAGGCCATGCCCTGCTCGGTCAGCCGCGCAAGGGCACGTGCATAGGCGTCATGGCGATGACTCTGGTAGCGCACCTCGCCGTCCCAGGCGAGGCCAAAGGTCTCGAGCTGGCGCAGGATGGTATCGACGCTGCCAGGAGGGCAGCGGGGGGGATCGACATCCTCGATGCGCAGGCTCCAGCGGCCTTGCCGGCTACGCGCATCCAGATAGCTCGCCACCGCGGCCACCAGCGAGCCGGCGTGAAGCGGTCCTGAGGGGGTGGGGGCAAAGCGACCATGGACGTGGTGCATGGGGGCTCCAGCGCTATCGGGAACAGGCAACCCTCGTGAACAGGCAGCCGCGGGGCAGGTGATCACGCAAACGGGCACCCTGAGGTGCCCGTTGTCGAAGGTCCGGCGAGGGGGGGATCAGCCGCCGAGCTGCTTTTCCTTCAGTTCGGCCAGGGTCTTGCAGTCGACACAGAGGGTGGCGGTGGGACGCGCTTCCAGGCGACGGATGCCGATCTCCACGCCGCAGGCATCGCAGAAGCCGTAGTCGTCCTCATCGATCATCTCGAGGGTCTCGTTGATCTTCTTGAGCAGCTTGCGCTCGCGATCGCGGGTCCGCAGCTCCAGGCTGAAGCCCTCTTCCTGGGTGGCACGGTCAGCCGGGTCGGCGTAGTTGTTGGCCTCTTCCTGCAGATGGCGAACAGTACGGTCGACTTCTTCCATCAGCTCCTGCTTCCAGCCAAGCAGGATCTGGCGGAAGTGCTCGAGCTGCTTCTCGTTCATGTATTCTTCACCCGCCGCCGGCTCGTACGGGATGAACTTCTTGGGCGCTTCCGGTTTTTTCTGTGCAACTGGCATGGGATTGCCTCATTACTTTAGTGACTGCTGATCAATACCCCACGCTAGGCTAAGGTATCTCACGCCAAAGGGAAGGTTGTTTAGCGGATATTTGGCCGTAGTGCAATACTTTTGCGCGATAACTACCAGTTTTCTCCCCGAAAGTCGTAGCCCGCATCGTCCGGATCAATGATTGGCGTCCTGGACGGTGACGGACGGCGACGAGGTTCCATGTTTCAATACCTCCATTGGACCATCAAGCAGGGCTCGGGTTCGCTGCGGGCCGCGATCAAGAGAGGAAGCCATGAGCTTTAACGCCAGGGTCGAAGGGGTCGCCCCTTTCCGTGTGATGCATCTGCTGGAACTTGCTCAGCAGCGCGAGGCGGCCGGCGAGGACGTGATCCATCTGGAGGTCGGCGAGCCGGACTTCTCGACCCCACCTGCGGTGCGCGAGGCCGGCCACCGTGCCCTGGACGAGGGACGCACCCGCTATACCCCTGCCACCGGTATTCCTGCGCTTCGCGAGGCGATTGCCGGCCACTATCGTGAGCACTTCGATGCCGAGGTGGCGCCGGAGCGGATTATCGTCACCCCCGGCGCGTCCGGGGCGCTGCTGCTGGCGAGTCAATTGCTGGCGGGGCCCGGAGACGGCGTGCTGATGGCCGACCCGAACTACCCCTGCAATCGCCACTTCATGGCGCTGGCCGGCGCCCGGGTAGACGCGGTGCCGGTAGGGCTTGATAGCGGCTGGCAGCTGAACGCCGAGCTGATCGAGCGGCATTGGCGCGACGATACGCGCCTGGCGATGCTGGCCTCGCCGTCCAACCCCACCGGCCATGTGCTCGAGCGCGCGGCGCTCGGCGCGGTGGTGGACGCGGTGGCCGAGCGTGGTGGTGAACTCTTGGTGGACGAGATCTACCAGGGGCTCAACTACGGCATGGCGCCGCTGTCGGTGGCGTCACTCAGCGATCGGGCCTTTATCGTCAACAGCTTCTCGAAGTACTTCGGCATGACCGGCTGGCGCCTGGGCTGGCTGGTGGCGCCCGAGGACGCCGTGGAGCCGCTGACGCGTCTGGCTCAGAACGTCTTCCTGGCCGCCTCCACGCCGGCCCAGCACGCGGCGCTGGCCGCTTTCAGCCCGGAGTGTCAGGCGTTGTTCGAGGAGCGCCGGCGAGAGCTCCAGACACGCCGGGACGCCTTGCTGGAAGGGCTGTCGCGGCTCGGCCTGGCACCGTCGCTGCCGCCCCAGGGGGCCTTCTATCTTTGGCTCGACATCTCCGCCTACAGCAACGACAGCCAGGCGTTCTGCCTGCGCCTGCTCGAAGAGGAGAACGTGGCGATTACCCCGGGGACCGACTTTGCCCTGCAGGGCGGCGAGCTCCACGTGCGCATCGCCTTTACCACCGAAGTGCCGCGTCTGCAGGAAGCGCTGGCGCGTCTGGAACGTTTTCTGGCACGGCAGGGCTCATGAACTACCCCACCCTGGTCGGCGGCGTATTGCTGCGCCGCTACAAGCGATTTCTGGCCGATGTGCGCCTCGACGACGGGCGCGAGGTGGTCGCCCACTGCCCCAACACCGGCTCGATGCGCGCGGTCAATGTCCCCGGCGCCCGGGTCTGGCTGTCCCCCAGCGACAATCCGGCGCGCAAGCTGGCCTGGACCTGGGAATTGATCGAACTGCCGTCTGGCGACGCCCAGGCCGGTGCTGCGTCGGCGTTGGCCTCGGTGCATACCGGACGAGCCAACCGGATCGTCGAGGAGGCTTTGCGCTCGGGGACGGTGGCCGAACTCAGGGGTTATTCGGCGATCAAACGCGAGGCCAAGGTGGCCAACGCCCGGCTGGACTTTCGCCTGGATGATGACGAGCGCCCGAGCTGCTTCGTCGAGGTCAAGCAGGTCACCCTCAAGGAAAGCGATGGCCACGGTTACTTTCCCGACGCGGTCAGCGAACGTGGGCGCAAGCACCTGGAAAGCCTGGCGCAGCTGGTGGTCGAGGGGAAGCGAGCGGTGTTGCTGTTCCTGGTCGCCCACGAGGGCATCGACGATGTCGCCCCGGCGATGCACCTGGATCCGGGGTACGGCGATACCCTGAGACGGGTGATGGCCGAGGGCGTCGAGGTACTGGCCTACCGCATCCGCACCCGGCGAGACGACCAGGGCAGGCCACTGGCGCTGACCCTGGATGCATCCTTACCGGTGCGGCCGATGGCGCAGTTCGTCGAGGACTGAATCGGCGCTTCTGTGAGGGGCGGGCTCAGTCTGCTGCGGACGGGCGGCAGTCGGGCAGGGCCGCGAGGACGCGCTGCATGGCGGTGTCGCCCTTGGCTCCCTCGCTGACCTGTTCCCACCACTGACGATGGATGCCGCGGACGCGCACCTCGACCCGTGGTATGCCGATCACCTGGGCCATGGCCATGCGGTGCAGCCCCTTGTTGATCTTGACCAGCTCGCCGTGCCGATCCACCGCCGCGCCCAGACGGTCCTTGCCGAGGCCATTGTCGAAGCCGAAACAGGCCATGGCCTCCATGTACAGGAGGTAACGGCGCAGATAGGCCAGGATGCGTTCGGGACGATCCAGCACCATGCCGTCGGAGTGCGAGGCCACCGGTTTGCCTCTGGCCAGGCGTTCGGCCAGCTGGTGGTAGCTGCGGCTCTGGCTTGGGTCGCGGCGGTGTGCCCAGATGTCGGCGATGAAGTGCATGCGACGGCTCGACAGGGCGTGGGTCGTCGACAGATCCCAGTCGCCGTCCCATAACAGGCGATCGCTGATCCGGTGACGCTCGCGCCGATCCGGGAAGGAGCGTGGATAGTGGATCTGCTTGAGCAGCCGACGCGGGTCGACGCTAACGTCCAGGGCCTCGCCGTAGCGTGATTCGATGCCGCGTCGGGGCAGGCCGCGGGCCTCGAGGGGCCGGCTGCCCGGGGCCTCGGACAGCCACAGGCGCAGGGCCAGGTGCTCCAGCGGCAGTGTCAGCGAGCGATTGATCAGTCCCTTGGCCCGCTGGGCCAGTCGTGACAGGCTCATGCGCGGGCCCAGGCTGGGATCGTACAGGCTGGGGTCGGCGGGCTCACCGCCGGGCGTCAGCGGCATGTCGCGGCTGGCATCCAGCAGGCTGATGGCACAGCACAGTCGTGCCTTCAGGGCATCATCCACAGACGCCGGAGGCAACTGCTGGTACAGCGCCATCAAGGCGTCCAGCGTCGGGCGCTGGGCATTCGTCAGCGGAGGCGGCAGAACGACGCGGTCGACATCGAGCCGCCAGGGCGTGGCATCGGCCGGTGTGGCCAACGCCAGGCGCTGGCTCGCCAGACGCGAGGCGAACACCTGCATCAGCCACGCATGGGGGGACTCGGCGGCGGGGTCGAAGCGCCAGACGTTGTGCCATGCCAGCACCAGGGTATCGTGGATCACGTCCTCGACATCCCTTGGCGCGTCGAGAAAGTGGCGGGCGATGGCGGTCAGGTGAGGCACCGTCAGCCTGGCAAGGGTCTCGAGGCCGCCGGTGGCGCCCTGAGCGCACTCTTTCAGGGCGTCGCCGACCGCGGAGGTGACGGGTGGCGCCGAAGAGAAAAGGGTATCACTGGTCACGATAGAACCGTTTCAAGAAGCTGACTGCCTCGGGGGAAGCGTTGCGGTCAAGCTGCAGCGAGAGCCGAAAGCGCATCGGCGCACTGGTGTCGATGGCGAAGGTGGCGTAGCGCGAGATGCCATCGCCTTCCCGCAGGGTGCGAAAGGCCAGAGGTGTCTCGCCGGGCTTGCCCACCACCGAGACGCTGCCTTCGGTGGCGACGTTGAGGGCCTGGCCATCGGCGTCGCGAACGCTGAGGCTGACCAGGCCCTGGTGCGGGCTGCGCTGGATATCCAGACGGCGGGCCATCTCCTCGGGGAGAAAGTCGGTGGTGATGGCGCTGTAGTGCGCCTCGATATCGCCGAAGCGCTCGAACTGCTGGGCCTGGGCTGGCGCCGTCGGCAATGCCTGCAGCGCCAGCAGCACCAGCAGAGACAAGGCGAGCGCGTATCGTCGGTGGCTGGCTCGATTGACGTTCATCTCATGCTCCTTGGCAGCAGGCTTGCCTGCTGACGTCCGACCCATTGCTGCCTTGACCCTCGGCCCATCCTGTCGCGCCGAGGCCTGTGGTGGGCCCGCGGCAGGTGTCAGCCGTCGCGGCTCACGCGAAAGATCGCGATCTCGCCAAACAGGTTGGGCCACAGCCGTGACAGCCGTCTACCTTCGTGGTCCTTGATGCCCACCGCGCGGTCGACGATGGTCACCCCCTTGTCACGACACAGCGCCTCGAAGTCATTGAACGTCGACAGGTGGATGTTGGGGGTGTCGTACCAGGCGTGGGGCAGCGACTTGGACACCGGCATGTAGCCGCGTAGCCCAAGATGGACCCGGTGGCGCCAGTAGGCGAAGTTGGGGAAGGTGATGATGCATTCCCGGGCCACCCGCAGCATTTCGTCGAGCATGCGGTCGGGGCGGCGCAGCGCCTGTAACGCCTGGGTCATGATCACCAGATCGCAGGCGTCATCCTCGAAGTTGGCGAGTCCTTCGTCGAGGTTCTGCTCGATGACGCTGACGCCCTTTTCGATGCAGGCGGTGATGCCGTCAGGATCGATTTCCAGACCGTAACCGGTGACGCCCTTGTCGCGCGCCAGAGCGTGCAGCAGGGTGCCGTCACCGCAGGCCAGGTCGAGCACATGGGCGCCCTCGGGAATCCAGCCGTGAATCAGGGTGAGGTCAGAGCGCATGGTCGGCCTCCTGGCGTGACGGCAGCTTGAGGTCATCGGCGACGCGTCTCATGAAGCCGGCGAAGATCGCTTGATAGCGTGGCTCCGGCATCAGGAAGGCGTCATGGCCGTGGGGCGAGTCGATATTGGCGTAGCTGACCGACTTGCCGGCACGAATCAAGGCGTTGACCAGTTCCTTGGAGCGTGACGGCGGGAACCGCCAGTCGGTGCTGAAGCTGACCACCAGGAACGGACACTCAGCCGGGGCCAGGGCCTTGGCCAGGTCGCCCTGGTGGGACGAGGCCGGGTCGAAGTAGTCCAGCGCCTTGGTCATCAGCAGATAGGTGTTGGCGTCGAAGGAGGTGGAAAAGGCGTCGCCCTGGTAGCGCAGGTAGGACTCCACCTGGAACTCCACGTCGAAGCCGAAGTTGAGGTCTTCGCTGCGCAGATCACGGCCGAACTTCGAACCCATGGCGTCTTCGGACAGATAGGTAATGTGGCCGACCATGCGTGCCAGCTTCAGTCCGCGACGGGGCAGGGTCTCGTGATCGGCGTAGTGGCCGTCGTGGAAGTCGGTGTCCGAGCGAATGGCCTGACGCGCGACCTCGTTGAAGGCGATGTTCTGCGCCGACAGCTTGGGCGTGGCGGCGATGACCACCGCGTTGGCGATGCGTTCCGGATAGGCCAGTGACCACTGCAGCACCTGCATGCCGCCCAGGCTGCCGCCGACGACGGCGGCGAAGCGGCTGATGCCCAGCCGATCGGCCAGGCGAACCTGGCTGTCGACCCAGTCGCAGACGGTGACCATGGGGAAGTCCGGCCCCCAGCGGCGGCGGGTGTCCGGGTTGATGCTGGAAGGCCCGGTGGAGCCGTGGCAGCCGCCGAGGTTATTCAGCGAGATGACGAAGAAACGATCGGTGTCGATGGACTTGCCGGGACCGATGTGGGCGTCCCACCAGCCTGGCTTGCGATCGGCCTCGTCATGATAGCCCGCGGCGTGGTGGTGGCCGGACAGGGCATGGCAGATGAGGACCGCATTGCTGCGGTCCTGATTGAGGGTGCCGTAGGTCTCGTAGACCAGGTCGTAGGCCGGCAGCGTCTTGCCGCAGACCAGGGGCAGAGGGTCGTCGAAGTGCGCCACCTGCGGCGTCACCAGTCCGACCGAATCGCGAGTCGTCTCGGGCATCAGTCGTGTGTGTCCAGTGAAAGTTGGTGTTGTCGTGGCCGTGTACGCGAGCGTTGGTCGAGCCTAGAGCCCGACCAGCATCCCGGAGATACCGGCGGCCCGGACCAGCGAGCCCACCACGATGCCATCGATCAGGTTGATGCCGATGAACACCACGATGGGTGACAGGTCGAGCATCCCCAGCGGCGGAATCACCCGGCGTACCGGCGCCATGATCGGCTCCACCAGTTGCATCACCAGCAGCGCGCCGGGATGGCTGGCGTTGGGGGCGACCCAGCTGAGGATGATCATCACGATCAGCGCAAAGAAGTAGATCTTCAGGATCGCGCTGGCCAGGGCCGCGACGCCGGCGATGGCCAGGCCATCGAGCCTCGGCATGCCGACACCGGCCAGCTGCAGCAGGATGATGATGCTGATCACCTTGACCAGAAAGCCCGCGGCCAGGGTGGCCAGGTCAAAGCGGCCCATCACCGGGCCAAGCACGCTCTGGAAGGGACGCACCACCGGCTGGGTAATCTTGACCACCGACTGGCTCAAGGGGTTGTAGTAGTCCGCCTTCGAGGCCTGCAGCAGAAAGCGCAGCATCAGCAGGAACAAGAAGATGTTGATCAGGGTGTTGACCAGCAGCAGGCCAGCGTTTCCCAGTTGACTGCCCATGTGGGCTCCTCCGTCTTTGATTAACCCTTGCCGAGTTCGGCAGACATTTCCTGGGCACGCTTGGCACAGGCATGCATGGCGCCGTCGAGCGCCTGCCGCAGTCCTGCCTGCTCCAGATATTCGATGGCCCTCTCGGTGGTACCCCCCGGGGACATCACATTGCGTTTCAGTTCACCGGGATCACGGTCGCTCTGCATCGCCATCGAGGCGGCTCCGTAGGCGGTCTGCATC
Organism: Halomonas sp. MMSF_3323; assembly: GCF_030733595.1. Classification (NCBI taxonomy): domain Bacteria; kingdom Pseudomonadati; phylum Pseudomonadota; class Gammaproteobacteria; order Oceanospirillales; family Halomonadaceae; genus Halomonas; species Halomonas sp. MMSF_3323. Next base: position 70,461 of record NZ_JASHIT010000028.1, read on the forward strand.
GCCAGTCGGCGAGCGCTTTCTGCGCTTAGCCCGAGTTTGACGGCGGCCTCTTCCATGGCCTCGAACATCAGGAAGAAGTAGGCCGGTGCACTGCCCGAGACGGCGGTGACCGCTTCCAGCAGGGCTTCGTCTTCGACCCATTCGATGATGCCGACGGACGTCATCAGCTCGCCGACCAGGGCGCGCTGCTCGTCGCTGACGCGCGGGTTGGCATACAGCCCGGAGGCACCGGCACCGACCAGCGACGGAGTGTTGGGCATGCAGCGGACCACCGCCAGGCCGCCACCCAGCCATTGTTCCAAGGTCTCGGCGCTGAGGCCAGCCGCCACCGACACGATCAGCGGCCGACGCTTTTGCACCGACTCCCGTAGAGTCTCGCACACCTGGCGCATGATCTGTGGCTTGACCGACAGTACGACCACGTCGGCGTGCTCGATCGCCGCCAGATTGTCGGTGGTGGTATGGATGCCCAGGCGCTCGGCGAGCGGCGCCAGGGTGGCGTCACGGGTGGCGGTGGCGGTGATGGCATCGGCAGGGTAGCCGCTGTGCACCATGCCGCCGAAGATGGCGCTGGCCATGTTGCCGGCGCCGATAAAGGTCACGTTGCTGGCCATGCGGGGCTCCTTGAAGGGTAGGGCATTGGATATTCGGACAAACAGGGTAGCGTCACCAGGCCTGTCGTGGCGACGGGCTCACTGGCGCGAGCCAAAGATTGCGGTGCCCAGGCGCACGATGGTGGCGCCCTCGGCGACGGCGGCCTCCAGGTCGGCACTCATGCCCATGGACAAGGTGTCCAGCGGTGCGTCCGGCAGCTCTCGACGCAGCGATGACAAGGCCTCGGCCAGTAGACGGAAGGGCTCGCGCTGCGCTTCTGGGTCTTCGCTGGGGGCCGGGATGGCCATCAATCCGCGCAGACGCACGCGAGGCAGCGCCGCCGCCAGGCTCGCCAGCTCAGGCAGCTCCTCCAGGCTGACGCCTGATTTGGTTGCTTCGCCGCTGACGTTGACCTGCAGACAGATATTCAGTGCGGGAAGGCCATCCGGGCGCTGATCGCTCAGGCGCTGAGCGATCTTGGCACGATCGACACCATGGACCCAGTCGAAATGGCTGGCCACGTCACGTGTCTTGTTGGATTGCAGCGGTCCGATGAAGTGCCAGTGTATGCCAGGGCAGTCGCCCAGTTGGGCCTGTTTATCCAGCGCTTCCTGTAGATAGTTCTCGCCGAAGTCGCGCTGGCCCAGGGCATAGGCATCCCGGATCATGTCGGCTGGCTTGGTCTTGCTGACCGCCAGCAGCAGGGCCGCGTCGGGCGCTCTTCCCGCCTTTGCAAGTGCCTGATTCAGGCGTGTCCGGGCTTGGGTCAAGGATTCGGCAATCGTCGTGGTCATCGGCCTGGGTCTGTCCTATCGTGGGGCTCCCTGCCCCCGAGTCGGGGGTTCAAGCCTGGTAAGCCCATGGATATTACCGAACTGCTGGCACTCTCGGCAAAGCAGGGCGCCTCGGATCTGCACCTGTCGGCGGGACTGCCACCGGTGATGCGCGTCAATGGTGAACTGGAGCGTCTGCCTGGTCCGCCGCTGGGCGACGGTCAGGTCAGATTGCTGCTCGAGTCGTTGATGGATGAGGAGCTGCGCGAGCAGTACTCGCGCACCCACGAGGCCGATTTTTCCCACCAGATCCCGGGCCTGTCGCGTTATCGCGTCAATGCTTTCGTCCAGCAGCGCGGGGCGGCGGCGGTCCTGCGTACCATCCCCGATCGTATCCCGACGCTTTCGGAGCTGGGGATGGGCGAGATCTTCGAACGTCTTGTCGCCCTGCCGCGGGGCCTGGTACTGGTGACCGGGCCCACCGGGTCCGGCAAGAGCACTACGCTTGCGGCGATGATCGACCATATCAACCGCCACCGTCGCGACCATATCCTCACCATCGAGGATCCCATCGAGTTCATCCACCACAGCCAGCAGGCGCTGGTGTCCCAGCGTGAGGTACACCGCCACACCGAGGGCTTTGCCGTCGCCCTGCGCAGCGCCCTGCGCGAGGATCCCGACGTCATTCTGGTCGGAGAGATTCGCGACCTGGAAACGGCGCGCCTGGCCATGACCGCGGCCGAGACCGGGCATCTGGTATTTGCCACCCTGCATACCGCCTCCGCGGTCAAGACCATCGATCGGATCATCGATGCCTTCCCGGGTGATGAAAAGAATGCGGTGCGGACCATGCTGTCGGAGTCGTTGCAGGCGGTCGTCTCCCAGGCGCTGCTGCCCAGCAGCCGGGGCGGGCGAGTGGCGGCACGCGAGATCCTCTTGATCAATCAGGCGATCCGTCATCTGATCCGCGAGGACAAGTTGGCCCAGATCTACTCATCAATGCAGACCGGCGGCCAGGCCGGCATGCAGACCCTGGACGCCGACCTGGCGAGACTGGTGGCCTGTGGCGAGGTGGCGCCGGAGGATGCCCGGCGCCTGACCCGTGAATCTCTGGTCGATAGCGCGCCGAGCGCCGGCTGGAGCGGCGGGCAGAACGAGGGCTGGGTGAGCCCCCAGGGCGAAGGCTGGGGGTGAGGCGGTGGTTCAGAGCCAGTCGTGACCCTTTAGCGGGCGTAGAGCCCGCCGAGCACGCGCTCTGCGCTGGCGCCGGTGACCGACGGCAGGTTGCCGGGTTGCAGATTCAGTCGGGCATGGGCCAGCCAGGCAAAGGCGGCGGCTTCCAGCCAGTCGGCCGGCCAGCCCAGGGATTCGCTGTCCAGTAGAGTGGCCTCCGGCAGCTGGCGCGCAAGGCGTGCCAGCAGGTCCAGGTTGCGTGAACCGCCGCCGCAGGGCACCAGGTCGAGGGAGGCAGGGGCGGTAAAGTGCTCCCGCGCCATCTCGATGCCCAGGGCGACGCTGGTGGCGGTCAGTTCCGCCAGGGTGGCCTGGACGTCCTGTGGTGACTCTGAACCGTTCAACTTCGCCTCTGCCCAGTGGAGAGAGAACAGCTCACGCCCGGTGCTGCGAGGCGGTGGGCGGTGAAAGTAGGGCTCTGCCAGCCAACGTTCTAGCAGTGCGGTATCCACCTGGCCGCCGGCAGCCCAATCGCCGTTGGCATCGAAGGGGGTGCCGCGATGGCGTTGGTGCCAGGCGTCGAGCAGGGCATTGGCAGGCCCGGTGTCGAAGCCCAGCGGGGCACGCGGGTCCGAGGTCGGCGGCAGCAGCGTCAGGTTGGCGATGCCGCCAAGGTTCAGCACCAGCCGCCAGCGTTCGGGGTGGCGAAATACCTGCTGGTGGAAGATCGGTGCCAGTGGTGCGGCCTGACCACCGGCGGCCAGGTCGCGGCGGCGGAAGTCGGCGACCACGGCACAGCGAGTCAGCTCGGCCAGCCGGCTGGGATTGTCCAGTTGCAATGTATAGGGGGGCGAGCCTGGCTGGTGGCCGTAGGGGGCATGCTCGATGGTCTGCCCATGGCTGCCGATGGCAGAGATGTCCTCGGGTTCAAGTCCCTGTTGCTCGAGCAATCGCTGGACTGCCTCGGCCTGGCACTGGCAGAAAGCCTCCTCGGCCCAGGCCAGGTCAGCAAAGCTGACCTGATCGGCGTGGGCCAGTTGCCACAGCCGCTCACGCAGAGCCTGCGGCATGGGAATGCCGACGCTGGCCTCCAGAGCTGCCGTGCCTGTGGCGTCAAAGCGCACCAGGGCGGCGTCGATCCCGTCCATGCTGGTGCCCGACATCAGTCCAATGAAGCGTTGCATGGGCCTTGTCATCTCAACCGGTGGAAAGGTTCATGGTAACATCCCCGCCACTGTCTATACCTGGCGCCGGCGCCGTGACGACGTGCCCCTGCTGACGGGGGCGTCGATGTCCGCGCAAGGGCCGATTGACCAAGCCAAGCCGAGCTGGAAAGCCGAATTGATAAGTGGAGTGAATACCATGAGCGATGTGGACGAGGCCCTTGCGCTGATTCAGCGCGGCACGCACGAGATTCTGCTGGAGGATGAGCTGAAGAAAAAGCTCGCTTCCGGGCGCAAGCTGAGAATCAAGGCGGGCTTCGATCCGACCGCGCCGGACCTGCACCTGGGCCACAGCGTACTGTTGACCAAGATGCGCCAGTTTCAGGATCTCGGCCACGAGGTCATCTTTCTGATCGGCGATTTCACCGGACGCATCGGTGACCCCACCGGCAAGAACGTCACCCGCAAGCCGCTGACCGAGGCCGAGGTCAAGGCCAACGCCCAGACCTACAAGGAGCAGGTGTTCAAGATCCTCGATCCCGACAAGACCGAGGTTCGCTTCAACGCCGAGTGGTTCTCCGAAATGAGCGCCGCTGACATGATCGAACTCGCCGGTCAGACCACCGTGGCGCGGATGCTCGAGCGCGATGACTTCGAAAAGCGCTACAAGGGTGGCCAGGCCATCTCGGTACACGAGTTCCTCTACCCGCTGGTCCAGGGCTATGACTCCGTCGCCTTGAAGGCTGACATCGAGCTGGGTGGAACCGACCAGAAGTTCAACCTGCTGATGGGCCGCGAGGTGCAGAAGCACTTCGGTCTCGAGCCCCAGGTCGTCATTACCATGCCGCTGCTGGAAGGCCTCGACGGCGTGCAGAAGATGTCCAAGTCGCTGGGCAACTATGTCGGCGTCGACGAAGCGCCGGGGGCGATGTTCAACAAGCTGGTATCGATGCCCGACAGCCTGATGTGGCGCTATTTCGAACTCTTGTCGCTCAAGGACAATGCCGCCATCGAGGATCTGCGCGCGCGGATCGAGCGCGGTGACAACCCTCGTGACATCAAGATGGAGCTGGCGCGCGAGCTGATTGCCCGCTACCACGGTGATGAAGCGGCGGCGAATGCACACCGAAGCGCCGGTAACCAGTTGGCGGAAGGTGAACTGCCCGAAGACCTGCCCGAGGTCGAGGTGGTCTTTGAAGGCAGCGATCAGGCGCCGATCGCGGCAGTGCTCAATCGCTCGGGACTTGCCAACAACAGCGCCCAGGCCAAGGACATGCTGGGTAATGGACGTGTGCGCGTCGATGGCGAAGTGGTGGCCAAGGATCTGATGCTGGCGCTCGGCCAGAGCTATGTCATCCAGGCAGGCAAGAAGCGTTACGCCAGAGTGACGCTGCGCGGCTGATCCGCCGGTGTGACCATCGCTTCCGGGACGCTCGCCACTGGCGGGCGTCCTTCGTTTTGCCACCCGCCTGTCTGCGACCTGTCCACAGGCGAGTGCGAGAAGATGGCTGTGGGTAACATGAAGGCGCGAGTCGTGGGGCAGGCGAAGGCCAGGGCCAAGGCTGGCGCAGCAAGGAAAGCTGGCGCAGCAAGGAAGGTGCAGCAAGGAAGGTGCAGCAGGCAAGGTGCATCAAGCACGGCGCAGCAAGGAAGAGACGCAGCAAGGGTGGCTTGGCAACGACAGGTGCGGCTCCCGAGGGCGTAGCGGCAAGTGAAAGGACAGACCGGCTCGCTGCACCAATCAGCTATTGAGCAATGGTCTGGAATAGCGCAGTAGAAATAGCGCAGTAGAGACGTGAAGGATGGGGTGGGTGTTGGAGGCTTCTGGCTCATGACGATGTGATGACGCCGGCGTGAAATTTTTTTACACGAAATGCTTGCCAAGGCCGGAGGTGATGCGTAAAGTACGCATCCGCTGCCGGCGACGAGCAAACGTCACAGGCGGTGAAGGGTGGTAAAAGTGATTGTTTTGAAAAGGCTTTTTCAAGTCTTCGAAAAATTCTCCACTTGACGGGCAGCGAGAAATCGGTAAAATGCTCGCCACTCGATCGGAGTCGCCAGGACGGCATCGCAGGATGCGCGTCAGGCCCGCTTCGCTTTCTCTTGGGTCCTGCAGGCATCGCTTGTACGGCTAAAAAAGAAAGTCTTGACGAAACGCTTCGATTCTGTAGAATACGCCTTCCTCGCAGGGCGCTGCGCCAACAGGCGCTGCAAAGCGAGACGCTCTTCCGG